>NZ_JBALLY010000054.1:0-14211 GCF_036963045.1 Bacillus sp. JJ864
TTTTTAGAATTTTCAGTATTCTAAAAATAGAAACTTAATGCTACTATAAATCTATTCTTTTTAAATTTTTGTTAGGGGGAAAGAATGATGAAGAAAAAAAGTCTAGCGTTCATGTTAGTAACTGGAATGGCAGTGACAACATTTGGTGGGACAAGCTCTGCGTTTGCAGATTCAAAGAACGTACTTTCCACAAAGAAATACAATGAGACGGTACAGTCTCCAGAGTTTGTATCAGGAAACCTAACAAGCGAATCAGAAAAGAAAGCAGAATCTATTGTATTTGATTATTTAAACGCTGCTAAAAAAGATTATAAACTAGGCGAAAAAAATGCAGAAGAATCTTTTAAAGTACAAAAAATTGTAAAAGATCCTATTGGAGAAGCAACCGTCGTCCGCCTGCAGCAAATGTATGAAGGTGTACCGGTATGGGGATTTACTCAAATAGCTCATGTTGGGAAGGATGGTGTATTAAAGGTTGTATCGGGAACAGTTGCGCCTGATTTAAATAAAAAAGAGAAATTAAAAAATAAAAATAAAATTGACGGAAAACAAGCAATTGCAGCTGCACAAAAAGATTTGGGGCTGAATCCAAAATATGAAGTAGAGCCGGCGGCGGATTTATTTGTATATCAAAATGGTGAGGAAACAACATACGCATATGTTGTGAAACTAAATTTCTTAGATCCAGAGCCAGGAAACTATTATTATTTCATTGAAGCTGATAGTGGCAAAGTACTGAATAAATACAATACAATTCATAATGCTAACACTGAGAATAACGCACCAATTAAACCTGTAACAGGAACAAATAAAGTTGGAACAGGTAAAGGTGTATTAGGTGATACAAAGTCCATTAATACAACATTATCTGGATCTAGCTATTATTTACAAGACAATACACACGGCGCGGTAATTTACACATATAATGGGAACAACCGGACAAGATTGCCGGGAACGTTATGGGCAGATAGCGATAATATCTTTAATGCGACCCGTGATGCAGCAGCAGTGGATGCACATTATTATGCAGGTGTAACATATGATTATTATAAAAAAACCTTTAACCGCAACTCTTATAACGATGCTGGTGCACCGTTAAAATCTACGGTTCATTATGGAAAAAATTACAACAATGCCTTTTGGAATGGATCACAAATGGTGTATGGTGATGGAGATGGATATACATTCATTCCATTATCAGGAAGTATAGATGTTATCGGGCATGAGTTAACACATGCCGTTACAGAATATAGTTCAAACCTTATTTATCAAAATGAGTCTGGTGCATTAAATGAAGCTATTTCAGATATTTTTGGTACGTTAGTAGAATACTATGATAACCACACCCCAGATTGGGAAGTTGGAGAAGATATTTATACCCCTGGTACAGCTGGAGATGCAGTTCGTTCGATGAGTGATCCAACAAAATATGGTGATCCTGATCATTACTCTAAACGTTATACAGGTACAAGTGATAATGGCGGCGTTCATACAAATAGCGGTATTATCAATAAAGCTGCTTACTTATTAGCAAATGGCGGTACACATTATGGTGTAACCGTAAACGGTATTGGTAAAGATAAAGTAGGCGCAATTTACTATCGTGCAAATACAGTATACTTAACTGAATCTGCAACTTTCAGTCAAGCGCGTGCTGCCTTAATACAAGCAGCAGCTGATTTATACGGCGCAAACTCTGCAGAAGTGGCAGCCGTGAAGCAGTCATATGATGCAGTTGGTGTAAAATAGGTACCATTCCCCTTTATATAGTGAAAGAGGCTGTCCAGAAAGTGAAACTTTTAGGACAGCCTCTTCGCTTTCGTATAGAATTCCTTATAAAACGCCATAACCCAAAACACGTTTAGTCACTTTTAAATCACATTCATTCATGTGCGATTACATAAATGCTAATACTATGTATCCTACTCTATTATTAAAAATAAACCCTTTTCTTGACGTTATTGCGTACCTTCAAATGCATAGAAGGCTGGTGTTTTAGTAGAATCAGTATGTATTTTTAGCCTCTCATATAAAGATGGCATCAATTCCTTTACTGTTTCACTATTCTCCCACTTTACTTCAACAATATCATTGTCAGGGTCATTAATGTTTATTTCTCCATCAATAATCTTTGCATGGAATGTAATAATTAAAGCATGATGACCTCTTTCTTCAAAAAACACTTCCCTAATAGAATGTAATTTATCTACAGCAATATTATATCCTGTTTCCTCTTTTACTTCGCGAATTACAGCCTCTTCTAAAGTCTCATCTCCTTCAACTGCCCCGCCTGGCAGACTCCAATAATAAGAATCACCCTTTATGTTTTTAACTATTAATATATTTTCATTATTATCATAAATTAAAGCTGAAACTACATTCACTCTTTTCAAGAATAACCCCTCCTTTGGAACTTATTTCATAATAACAACTAAATCGATTATACTAGAAGCAAAATTAAGAATGAAAACTCCCGCCACTTATCTCCCTCGGATCTTGAAGTGGGGGTTTCTCATGTATCATCTTCAAGAGATGCTTAACACAAGTGGAGTTGACACAGCTGCCAGATGGCACACCCCCTCTATTCCATCGGCAAATGCCTTTGGAACTGCTTTTTTTAAGATGTTATAGGCACCATTCACATCAGCGTTCAGTAGCTTGTTCTCTTTCGTACGATACAAGCCGCGTTTGAGACGTTTCCCACTGAATACAAGGATGTCTTCCTCACCGTAAATGGGAATCGTATCATTGTCTAGAAAGGATGCCTTGCTTGTATACGATTCTTCCACCACTTTTACCATGATACCTTGCCTCTTCGCCTTGTAGTTGATCATTTCAATGAGTAGATTATGTGGGATATGGCAAAAGGATTGATTCTGTCGTTTTCCCATCTCGCTGTTTTGTTTCCATGCTGTATTTTTCCCAATCATAATCGTAGAAATCTCCTGTTGAATCGCAAACTGAACAATATGATAACTCATTTTATGAAAGAGATCCTTTATTTTGAGAAACCGTTTCTCATGAAGCCTCTCTAAACGTTTTGATGTGTGAGGTCCTTCTTTTGGTTCTTTTCCATGACGAAGAATGCCCAGTAAATGCGCCTTTTGTTTGTTGTAGTATTGATTGATACTTTTGATAACATTGCCCTTTACTAACATAGGAGTAGCCTCTGTATTCGTTACGATGGTTGCAATGTTATGGATTCCTAAATCAATACTCATGTAACAGTTGTTGTCAACATGCTTAGGTGATGGCTCGGACTGTTCTGTCACAATTTCTACCTTAAACTTCCCGTAAGCAGAAGAAACACGGACCTCTTTTAGATTTTGGATCTGTCCGAACAATTTACCGATATTTAATTTGATACTTGTCTTTGGAAAACGAATATACTTATCTTGGAGTTTACATACTTGATTTGTGAATACAACTTCTCTCATAGATAATTTGATATAGTTTGGAATACGAGGTTTACCAGTAAAAGCAAAAGGATGTGTTTTGTATTTTTTCATGGCTCCAAAAAATGAATCCCAGTTTTGGTAAAGCTTTCTCATAACGGCTTGATTCACTTGTGATGGTAGGTTTATATAGTCTTGTTGCTTCATTGTTTTAAACAAACAATCTTTGAGATTGTGTCTGCTCCAATTACTAGTACTTTTTTGTGGAGCCCAGATGAAATTAAGCTATGTGCTGAATGCAATGCATAAACAAATCCTGCACACGCTGCACTTAAATCTATGGCACCTGTTTGGGATATATTTAATTGGTCCTGTATTATACTTGACACAGATGGGAATGGAAAATCTGGTGTGCTAGTTGCCACAATAATCATATCTACATCATCGATTTTTTTATTATATCTGTACATTAAATCTTTTACAGCAGATACACATAAATCACTGGTAAATTCATCAGGACGAGTTATTCTACGTTCATGAATTCCAGTTCTTTGAACAATCCACTCATTATTTGTTTCAACCATTTGCTCAAGCTCAAAATTTGTTAATTTCTTTTTAGGTACATAGGTACCAATAGCTGTAATTCTTGCTTTTGACCTCATTTGTTTGTCCCCCTTTACTGTTATTATACTTAGTATTATAATCTAATATTAGTACTAGATACTAATATTTGCCAATAATTTGAAATGAAAATAATGGTAGTTAAATACCACTTGTGAAAGTATAAAGGAGAGGGATTTATGTTCAATACTCAAGAAATTAAAGAAATTATTCCACATCGTTACCCGCTTTTATTAGTTGATCGCATTCTTGAAATAGAGGAAGGAAAACGCGCAGTTGGAATTAAAAATGTTACTGCTAATGAAGAATTCTTTAATGGTCACTTTCCAGATTATCCAGTAATGCCGGGCGTTCTAATTGTAGAGGCGTTGGCACAAGTAAGTGCAGTTATTATGTTAATGAAAGATGAAAATCGAGGAAAAATTGGGTTATTTGCTGGTATTGATCGTTGTCGTTTCAAGAAACAAGTCCACCCTGGAGATCAATTACGTTTAGAAGTAGAAATAACAAGAGTCCGTGGTTTAATCGCAAAAGCAAACGCTGTTGCTACAGTAGATGGAGAAATCACTTGTGAAGCAGAAGTTACATTCGCTCTTTTCAAGAATAAGAAAGCCTAAAGATTTATTATAATCTTCACCTTCTTTTCTATAGAATTTACTCTTTTTCTCTTACACAAAAAATCACCTCTTAAGATAGCGGTATCTCACGAGGTGATTTTTATCAAACTTTTTTATAAACCTACACTACATCCCAATCAACTTCCTGGTTATTACCATCATTACAAATATATAAAAGGTAAAGATTCTTTCATTCACATTATTCTTCCGGCGTTATCCAAACAATTTG
Source organism: Bacillus sp. JJ864 (assembly GCF_036963045.1). Classification (NCBI taxonomy): domain Bacteria; kingdom Bacillati; phylum Bacillota; class Bacilli; order Caryophanales; family Bacillaceae; genus Bacillus; species Bacillus sp. JJ864. Next base: position 4,863 of record NZ_JBALLY010000054.1, read on the forward strand.
CTGCATCCGAATAAAGAACGGTGTCTCTTCCTCTTCAATCACAATATGGTCTGGTTTAACGGCCTTTAACATGCCCTGCAAACTGCCGCGCATTGTATCGACAACAACATTTTTCCCAACAATCATTTGTAATGTTTGCACAACGTATGGATCCACGCTAGAAACTACTTCTCCGTTCAACTGATAACCATTTCGAAAATCCCCGTACACATCTTCGTATGAATAATCCATTTATTATCCCCCTCTTTCTACAATTCGCTTGTATTGTATGAAAGGAAATAGACCGATGTGCCTATCTAAAAAAGAAAAGAGATGCCATCATTACGGCATCTCGATATATATTACAAGCTAGAAGGTTTACCGTTTCTAACTTATGATTCCCATTTATACGTCCAAAATTGTTCACCTTGTAACCATTTTATCGTCGCTGGATCTTGTTTTTTTAGCTTTGCTTCCATTTCTTCTAACATCGCTTCTGTTTGTGAGCGATGTGCTCGAAGTGCTGTTAATTTTTGCGGTAATACATCGCTTATATCGTTAACAACATCTGGCTTCCCTAACACTTCTTCACGATTTTTCGTGATAGCCACTGCATGAATAACTGGACGTTCTTCTTTTGGCATACGTTCTACTGCGCGAACAGCTGCACGTCCAAATGCATTGTGATCTGGATGTACGCCGTGCTCAGGATAAAACGTGATGATTAAAGATGGATTCACATCACGAATTACTGCTTCAATTTTATCCGCTACAAATTCAACGTCTTCAAACTCTAACGTTTTATCATGGAAGCCAAGTAAGCGTAAATCTTCAATCCCCATCGCTTGGCATGCTTCTTCTAATTCCCGCTTCCGAATGCTCGGAATTGTTTCGCGATTGGCAAATACGTTTTTCCCCATGTTCCGTCCCATTTGCCCAAGTGTCCCGCAAGCATACGTAACAGGGACTCCATTATTTCGATATTGACGAATTGTTCCTCCCGCCGCAAATGATTCATCATCTGGATGCGGAAATACTACAAGTACGTGTCTTTCCATAATCTCCACTCCTTATGCAAACGGCGTTAAGCTTAATTGCAGTGCAACCGCTAGACGCCCTTTTTCATCATGGCCTGCTAATAAAAGACGATTTTTTTCATCTTTTTCCCAATGTGTCACACCTTCTGCATATACCCAACCATGCTCCATTTTTAACCCTATGCGATATGGATTCGTCCCAGTAATCTTACCACATTCAAAGCGAATCACTGCATTACGGATGAACGCCCCAACTGTCATCGTTTTTTCATTTACATGTGAAGCATATGCACCATTTGTCGTTTCTAAATGAAGGTATACATCTTGATTTAGAAAACGTTCGATTTCACTTTGTACGACAGAAGTATCTGTTATTATTTCCATCGGATTTCACCTCTTTTAATCAGTTTACGAAAAAATAATGTAAATTGCTATCTCTTATAATAGAGGACAATGATTACTTTGCATATTTTTTTGCTTTTTATATCCATTACGGTATGTGAAATTATTTATCTTTTTTGATGTGTTCAGTATTTTCATTTCTTTCTGTATGTGAATTTGCTACAATAAAATTTATGCAGAGGGATGCATTTCGACATTTTTATACAAAACTATGTATAGGATTCTTAAAAAGAAGGTGAACACTTTGGATCATTCAGCACATGAAGTTGCAAACTGGCAATACTATTTTGCCATTGCTGTATTTTTAGTTACATATGGCTTTATAATCTCTGAAAAAATTAACCGTGCTGTTATTGCTTTACTTGGCGCTGCCATTATGGTGATTATGGGAATAGTAGATTTACATACTGCCTTTACTACACATATTCAATGGGAAACAATCACTCTATTAATTGGAATGATGATTCTCGTACATATTACAAGTCAATCTGGTGTCTTTGAATATGTGGCAATTAAAGCTGCTAAAGCTGCGGGCGGAAAGCCAATTCGAATTTTACTGCTTTTATCCCTATTAACCGCAGTTGGTTCTGCATTTTTAGACAATGTAACGACGGTTTTATTAGTTGTACCTGTTACATTATCGATTACGCGTATTTTGAAGGTACCTCCTGTTCCGTTTTTAATTTCAGAAGTATTATTTTCGAATCTCGGCGGAACAGCAACGCTTATTGGTGATCCTCCAAACATTATGATTGGATCTGCAAATAAGCATCTTGATTTTAATGCATTTTTACTGAATTTAGCACCGATTGTTGCTATTATTTCTGCTGTTACGTTACTTATTATATATATCATGTATCGTAACAAATTAAAAACAACTGACGAACAAATTCAGAAATTGATGTCTTTAAATGAAACTGATTATATTCGCGACCGCAGCTTACTCGTTAAGTCTTTATCCATTTTAGGACTAACAATACTTGGATTCATTTTTCATTCTATTATTCATGTTGATGCTGCCGTTATCGCTCTACTTGGCGCTGTCCTTTTAATGCTAATCGGTGTAAAAGAGCACGAAATAGAAAATGTATTTGCACATATTGAATGGGTAACGATTTTCTTCTTTGCAGGTTTATTCGTTCTTGTCGGTGCACTTGTTGATATCGGGCTTATTTCCTCACTTGCCAAAAAGGTATTGGACATAACAAATGGAGATATCGGTTATGCATCTATCTTAATTTTATGGGTATCCGGGGCTGCTTCTGCCACAATTGATAACATTCCGTTTGTCGCAACAATGATTCCGCTTATTCAAAACTTAGCAAGTGGACTTGGACTTTCAGCGGATTCTCAGCAAATTGAAGTACTATGGTGGGCATTATCACTTGGAGCTTGCTTAGGAGGAAACGGCACGCTAATTGGCGCTTCTGCCAACGTCGTTGTAGCAGGTATTGCCAAACGTGAAGGATGCGGTTTCTCATACATGGACTTCTTAAAAATTGGGTTACCATTAACAATTGTTGCACTACTTTTATCACATGCATATATTTATTTACGTTATTTAATGTAGAAAGGTTTGCAGCTTAAGCTGCAAACCTTTCTTTTTCACCAAAAGATACCGATAATTGCAAGACCACCTAAAATGATACCGCCAACTTGGCCGACCATTGTTGGTGTCCATTCAATTCCCTTTTTCATTTGTACAACTGGTCTTTCATGCCGCATTTGTTGCACCTCTGCTTGCAGTTGATGAATGGAACCATGCAATTCCTTCACAAGTTCCTTTAATTCTACTATTTCTTCTTCAGCTGACTTCCTTTTTTCTAAATTCATTTTCAAATCTCCTTTTAAATCAATAGATTAAATAATGTTGGATTGTGATTGATTTCCATATAGCGTATTCCTTCTTCTTCCATTCTTTTAATAAGAGGCTCATAATCTTCTTTTTTCTGCAGTTCAATTCCAACTAATGCTGGACCATTATCTTTATTATTTTTCTTCGTATACTCGAAACGAGTAATGTCATCATGAGGTCCGAGAACGTTATCTAAAAACTCGCGCAAAGCACGTGGCCGCTGGGGAAAGTTAATTATAAAATAGTGCTTTAGTCCTTCATAAATTAATGATCTTTCCTTCGTTTCTTGCATTCGATCAATGTCATTATTGCCACCACTTACAATACAAACAACTGTCTTTCCACGAATTTCGTCTCGGTATAAATCAAGCGCTGCAATCGGCAATGCACCAGATGGCTCGGCTACAATCGCATTTTTATTATAAAGTTCAAGTAATGTTGTACATACTTTTCCTTCTGGTACAGCAACAATATCATCTAGTACGCGTTTACAAATTTCATATGTAAGATAACCAACTTGTTTAACCGCTGTTCCGTCCACAAATGAATCAATATGCGGAAGCGTGACAACCTCTCCTTGCACAAACGCCTCTTTCATCGAAGCAGCACCTTCTGGTTCCACTCCAACAATTTTCGTTAAAGGACTAATCCCTTTTATGTATGTTCCAACTCCTGCTGCTAAGCCTCCTCCGCCAATTCCCATAAACATGTAATCAATCGTACAATCCGTATCATGTAAAATTTCTACACCAACCGTCCCTTGTCCTGCAATAACCCTTGGATCATCAAACGGATGAATAAATGTTAATCCAAATTCTTCACAATATTTCACAGCTTGCCCATATGAGCTGTCAAATGTATCTCCCTGCAATATTACCTCTACGTAATCTCCTCCAAAAAAGCGTACTTGTGATACCTTTTGACTTGGTGTTGTATTTGGCATAAAAATCTTTGCTGGAACTTGTAATTTATGACATGTATAAGCTACGCCCTGTGCATGGTTACCAGCGCTAGCGCAGACAATCCCTTTTTTCACAGCTTCTATCGGTAAACTACTAATACAGTTATAGGCACCTCGTATTTTGAAAGAACGAACCACTTGTAAGTCCTCTCTTTTTAAATATACGTTACATTGATATTTCTCAGATAAAATTGGATCGCGCTCTAAAGATGTATTTCGAATCACATCTTTTAACATATTATACGCAACGAGAATATCTTCAATTTTGATCATTTCTTTCACATTTTTCATATCTTTGACCGCCCCACTGTATAATTTAAAAAAAGTTTTGTTTTACATTATACAGAATGATCTAAATTTTTCAAACGTCGTTCAAATAAAAATGAATCAACATACCCGCTATGTTGATTCATTCTTTCATGATGGCGTTTCCACCTTCATGGAATTGTTCTTTGACATGCACAAAATTTTTTACTTGTATCTTTCTAATCCACCTCTTGTCCAGAAATAGACTTCCATCCAGTAGCTGTAACGCCGGCTTCTAATCTAAGACCATTCACTACTTTTTCAATTAAAACCGTTTTCTTAGCATCACAGTGTAAAACAGCGCGAATCGTTACTTTTTTACCTTCTTCATTCTCTTCACTATATAATTCTCTTAACTCAATTTCTTCTGTATTCAACATTTGCATAAGCAACAATCTAATATGAACTTCATCTTTATTAGAGCACGTTGCAGATAACACATAGCTCATTTTCTCTGGCATTTGATCAGTTGATTTCTTATTCATAAATAGCGCAACCGGACGAAGAAAAATATTAGCTACTAAAACACCAAATGCTCCTAATATAGCTACTTTTAGAAATCCAGCTCCGACAAGAGTTCCTACAGCTGCAGAACACCATAATGTTGCAGCTGTATTTAACCCCCGTATACTAAAGCCGTCTCGAATAATGACTCCCCCTCCTAAAAAGCCAATTCCACTAACAACTTGAGCTGCAATCCGCGTTGGACTCGATTCTCGTGTTACGATAACTGATAATAAAACAAACAAGCATGCACCTAATGAAACCAAAGCATTCGTTCTTAAGCCTGCCATACGATGAAGCCACTGACGCTCTGTTCCGATAAGGGCCCCAGCTAATATAGCTACAAGTATACGAAGGGCAATCTCTTGCAACATCATCTTATCCACCTCAATCTATGTATAAAGGAGAATTCTATATAAAACCCTCCACTTTATAGTTTACCTTAATTCTCATTAACATGAATTTCAGAAGACTATCTTCTTCTATAAATCCCCTGTACACTCGCCCTTACATGTACAACCGAACTAAAAGTTCACAATGTTGTAAATGGAATTTTTAATCATTATTTCGTTTCGTTAAAACGATAAAGCTAAGCATCGCACCGATATGACAACAAACAATTGTAATTCCCATCGGTACAGCTGTGTGTTCTCCTTGAATACCAACTAAAGGTGCTACTACAGCGCCGGAGATAAAAGGTAACAGTCCTAGTAAAGCTGCAGCGCTTCCTGCTGCTTTTTGCTGATTTTGCATCGCTAAAGTAAATCCAGTCGTCCCAACAATCCCTACACTAGAAACAATCATAAAGAAGCAGATTAACACCCCAATTAAAGAAGGAGCCAGCAAAATAATCAGAAGAAGCATTGTGCCTCCGAATAACGCCAAAAGAAGTCCCGTTACTAATAAAGTACGTTCTTTAATTTTCCCTGCCAAACGCCCTGTAACTTGCGAGGCAATGATTATCCCAAAACCGTTAATCGCAAAAAATAAACTATATAATTGCGGCGAAGCACCAAAAATATTTTGAATGACAAACGGTGATCCTGAAATATAAGCAAACATCGCTGCTGTAATAAACCCTTGAGAAAGTGCATATCCCATAAATACACGATCTTGTAATAAGCGTTTATAATGTGACAAACTCTCTCCCCATCCACCTGCGGTTCTTTTTTCTTCGCACAACGTTTCTGGCAATATAAAAATAACACTTAACAACATAAGTCCACTTAATATACCTAATACAATAAATACCCAGTGCCAAGAAGCAAAGCTTAAAATTTGCCCCCCAATAATAGGTGCGAAGATTGGAGCAGCTCCGTTTACTAACATTAAAGCAGAAAAGAATTTCGTAAGCTCTGAACCCGTGTATAAATCTCTCACAATCGCACGTGAAAGTACAATCCCCGCTGAACCAGCTGCCCCTTGCATAAAACGTAAAACAATGAGCACCCATACAGACGGTGTTAGCGCACATAAGAATGACGTAACCGCATAAATAACAAGACCAATTACAATTGGTTTTTTTCTCCCTTGACGGTCGCTCCATGCACCGACCCACAATTGCCCTAACGCGATCCCTAACAAACATGCTGTTAAGCTTAACTGTGTAAGTGCACTTGTCGCATGCAAATCGTCTGTTAAGGCTGGAAAAGCAGGAAGATACATATCAATAGAAAGCGGTCCAATCGCAGATAAACTTCCGAGAATGATCGCTAAAATGATTCGCTTATCTTTTGCGACTTGTACTTTCATTTGTAATTCTGTTTGCAATTATATAACCTCCTTTTTCTCCTGCACAAGTGTGCAGAATGAAACAAACTCCCATTACTAAAAGCTTCATTTTATGTTTCAAATTACGTTTATCCTTCTCACCTGCATCACTTCACAAGAATATAGAATAATAAATTAGATGTAACCATTTTAGTTACAATTATACTTATTGTCAATAAATTTACCCGATATTTTTCCAATTTAAGCATATATAAAAGGATATCAACAAATGTCGATACCCTCTTACCTTCTATATTTCTAGATCTATTCTCTTTAAATTCACTATTTTACAACTAGTTTGTACTGATGCCTCGCGCCGTCCAAATGCGATCAATTTCTGCACCGTGCTGTCCTCCATATAGGAGGGCATCTGCTTGCTTAATCGCTTTAGCACCGTCACGGAAAGTAGCGTTAGGAGTAAGAGACCAATGCGATTGTAAAATAATCTTTGTCGCAATATCTCGGCCAAAAGCTTGCGCCATGTCATACTCACCTTGTGACCAAATTTCACCGTCCGCATGCACTTCATTTACTATATCTTTCGGATACACTTTGTTATTATCTAATCTACGAAGGCAAGTTGGATTCGTATTGGAATAAGAAGTTGAATCCCATTCTCCAATACAAGCTTTTCCATAACCTGTATCTGATACAGCATCTTCATATGTAGCTCCTAAGAAATCTCCAAACCCTTCTCCCATAGCTCCGCCTTCCGAAGAGTTCCCAAATCCAGTAACTTGATTATCTTGTATAGAATGGCCATATTCATGGGCAATCACCCCTGCATCTTCCGCATCATCAACTCCGCCAGAACCAAATGTCAGCGCCTTAGTTGAAGGCGAATAAAAAGAATTATCTGCTGTAGATGTATTCACATTTGCTTTAATAGAACGGTTGTTAATATTATTAAACCCAAGTTGTTGTATATATCGCTGCAAAGTATCGATGTGATAATATGCCATAACATCTTCAAATCTATCATTTGAACGTGTGTAGTTATATTGAAGAGAAGTAGAATACGTTTTTACTTTCGACGCAATCGTCACATAATCTCCAACCAAATATCCTGATCCATTGAGACCTTTTAAAGTGACCGTTTTCAATTGGTTATTCAATGCAGTAGAATCTGAGTCTTTATTGTCAGTCAATCCAGCCAAGCTCCCACCCGTTACTACAGGGTTTGGCAGAAACACCTTCCCTTGTCCTTCTGCTTTTCGATTTAAATCTTTTTTCTTAAGTAATTTCCCATTTTCCGCATCAATAAATGTTTCCCAAGCACCAAATGGTTTTTGAGAATGAATAACAACCCGATACACGGGAATTGCCACACCTTCTTCTATTATATATCCAAATTCACGCGTAGTTGGAGCCCATAAAGTCGCATCATCAGCTTCAAGATACTGAGTAGATTTACCTTCCGCTTCTTTTTCACTTAGCTTTTGCTTAATTTCCTTCACGCTCTGTACAGGAAGGTAATCCGAAACTGCCAACACACCTTGTCCTCCTTTATTGAGCGTTACGGTTACTTGTCTAGAGAACACAGGAAATCCATTTACTGCTTGTTGAAATCTAACATAAGATGCCACCTCTGTATCTGTCGTAGATACATATTGTAAATCTGATATATCCGACTTCAAAGAGTACTGCGCTGCATTCGCTTTTAAATATTCGGTTGCCTGTTCTTGCAGTGAGACATTTTGCACTTTTCCCTGTGTCTCTTCTACCGCTGAAACAGTATGAATCATACCAAAAATCAATGGAATTACGGTAGCAACTGTGACAACTTTTTTCAACAAAACTATCACTCTCCTATTCTAGAATTGTTTCGAATGTACGAGTAATTCTAGAGCGGACAATATTTTACCTTTTTGATTTCTTTAAACTTAATTAAAGAAAGATTTTCTCAATAATTTTCTTAAAAAAAGAAATGTTTTACAAAGACATAAAAGCCCTATCTTAGAACCTTGCTAATAAAATTTCTTTATTCCTTATCCACCATTCACTTCCCTATAATCTATATATATTCCTTATATGAAAGTGAATTTATTATCCAAGTTTTAATATCCCCATACACTAACATCTCGTGCTTAGCCTGTAATAAAAATAGATTCGTATGTTCAGCATCAGAAAAAATACAAAATTCGCTATCTTTCAATGTTTTCATATTTATTTTGTTGTTATGGATTGAGAAGTCAATGAACTCTAATAGAGATACTACTTTTTCTCCGGTAAAAACATTTTTGTTAATTTCTTCTTCGGAAAATCCAGCTACCTCAAAGGTCAAATCAATATAATGATTTAATTTTGTTAGACAAGAATTTATCGCATAATATCTAATTTCTCTCTCACTGTTCTTTTGATTATTTTGGATAAGCGGATTAATATGTAAGGAATTCTTTAAAACAGATTTTGTATCTGCTATATATGATTTCAATCTACTTAATTTTTTCCCATCCAATGTCTTCATCTTTATTTGTTGATAGTCCATTATGTATCACTCCTAGTTTGTCGAATTAACATTGTTTTATATATATT
>NZ_JBALLY010000055.1:0-4879 GCF_036963045.1 Bacillus sp. JJ864
TATCACAAAAGATTTTTCAGACTCACCTAGAATTTGAGCAACGCTATGGCAGCGTTAAAATCGCTAAAACGTTGAATAAACGCGGCGTGAAGGTAAGTGAGCGAACAGTTTCTCGTATTATGACAAAGAACCAGTGGAAGTCTTGTACGGTCAAAAAATATAAGGCTACTACCAATTCGAAACATCATCACCCAGTAAGTGAAAACATTTTAGATCGACAGTTTACAGCTAGTAAGCCAAACCAGTCATGGGTAGCGGATATCACGTATATTCCGACCAATGAAGGCTGGTTGTATTTGGCAAGCGTAATGGACTTGTATTCCCGTAAAATCGTAGGTTGGGCCATGAATAAAACCATGACAAAGGAATTGGTGATCTCTGCATTAACAATGGCTTACAAGCGTCAAAATCCAGAGAAAGGCGTCATCCATCATTCAGACCGAGGGGTTCAATATGCCTCCCATGAATATCAGAAACTGTTGGGGAAATATCATATGATAGGCAGTATGAGCCGAAAAGGAAACTGTTACGACAACGTTTGCATCGAATCCTTTCACGGTATTCTTAAACGCGAGCTTGTGTATCAAACGAAGTATAAAACGAGAGAAGAAGCGAAAAAATCGTTGTTTGCGTACATCGAGTTCTTCTACAATTCCAAACGAATCCATTCGACTTTGGACTACCATACACCGAACGAATTTGAACGTATGTATGGAAATTCAGTAGCTTGATTTTACCTTCATAAAAAATTTTAAACCGCTCTTTATTTGAAATTTTTTATGAAGGACACCAAGCGAAAGCGCGGTAGAAATCTGTGTCTATTATCTTGACATAGTATCAAAAATGAAAAGTAAACAAAAAAAGACCAATGCACCCATTGGTCTTCCCTTACTTCCCTATTCACAAACAAGAATTTGCCGAGAAAAGTTTCCTTTTCTTGTTACGCAGCGGTCTGTAATTTCAAATCCAATTTCTTCGATCATGTGATCCATTGTTTCGCTTGTTACAACTACTACTTTTTTTGCAATACGGCGCGCATGTTTTAAAATCGAGAATTGATCTTCTGGTGTTGCGCACGTAAATAGATTGTACGGCATATCGATAATTGCTACATCGTAGTTTGTCTGAATGTCTTCGATAGGTCCTACCGTTACGTCTCCTTCAAAACCAAAATGCGCGATGTTTTCTCTTGATCCGATTACGACAAGCGGGTTAATATCACGGCCAACGATGTCAATGCCCATAGAGAGTGCTTCTACCACTACCGTTCCAATACCACAGCATGGATCGATCGCTTTGACTCCATCAGGATTTGGCACAGCGATATTCGCAACAGCTCTCGCTACACGTGTGCTTAGTGACGTAGAATAGCTGCGTGGTTTTTTCACGTGATGGAACCAAACAGCCTCGCTTTCCATATATGTTCCGAAGTACCAACGTCCGCCAATGATTACAATGCCAAATACACGCTCTGGATGATGCACATCGGCTTCACCTTCAATATGCATGCCGATATCTCGCTCAATAAGGCGGCGTTCTCCGTATTCTATTTTTTTCGATTTATCAAGATCATTAATTTTAACGAAGATGACTTTGAACGTGGATCCAGACAAATCAATTTGTTCGACCTGCTTCAAAATATCTGGCAGTTCATCTCCTTCATACATTACGTCAATCCGTTCTTTAATAAACGGGCTTCGGCTCGGATCAATTTTGATTGTGCTTTTCAATATATTAGAGTGCGATTCCGTTCCAAAAAGTGAGCGCATCTCCATATAACATAAAGAACGTTCCTCTTCGCGAAATGCATACGTATATATATACGCCGGTGTTTGGCTATGATTATCCAATCTATTCCCATCCTTTATCGTATCAAATTGTTCTTTCTCTCAAATGATATCCGTATCATTGTGCAACGTAACGTTGCAAGCGGTAAAAAAGGACTAATAAGCCGAGGCAAAGTTGTCTCATTTTATTAGTCCTTTTTATGAGCTTTTACTTATTTAAAGAACACTTTGTCTACATTATATTTCGACTTTTGTTTATTAGCGATATATGTTTCATAAATTTCTCTTTCCATCGCGTTTTCTACAAGACAAACATCAATTTTGATTACTTCATCTCTATGGTCTTTGATTACTGATACAGTATCTTCAAAATGTTTTTTTATTCTTGGTCTTAACTTTCTTGCCTTACCAACAAACATTAGTTCATTCTTGTTGTTATAAAACATAAAGATTCCACCTTTATCTCTAGGAATTAGGTGAAAATCAGTAAACTGTAGCTTTGCAATAAGTTTGATTAAAAAATGTGTTTTAATCCTTATTTAAAAGCAAATATAAAAACTTCATTTTGAAAACAGATTGATCAAAATGGAGTTTCTCTTTTTAACTAAGTATGAAATTTTTATAAAAAAGTTTGATTATTTTAATACTCCTTATTCCACTAACGCACCTGTTTACGGAAATGGAATATTTTGTTTTAAATTATCGAACTTTATTTTAAAACCACATTTAGGGCTATCCAATTTTAGTTAGAGTATAGCTTTAATAGTTCTTGTATTGGCAAACTATTTGTATTGTTCATCCCAACAAAATATTCTAATTGCCATTTCTGTGTTTCGATAGCTTGTTTGCTAGTGGGATTTTCCCAACTAGGGTAAACTCTAATTGCCATTTTTCCTTTTGTAGTGGCTGTTTTAAGGATATTTTGTTTTACAAGTACTTCTTTTGGAAAAACGAATTGTCCAAAATTATTATTTCTAGTAAAAGTATTGATAACCAATAAATCAGTAGCTTTTTCATATGAAAAGGCTTGGTTTTTATTATCCCCATCTTTTTCCCAAAAAGCAACAAACTGTCCTATCTTGGTAGGTGTTATTTTTGCGACTCTAAATCTAATCGATTTTGAATTTAACTGAAATATACCAGCCCCATAATCTGAATTTTGAGCTTCTTCTCGGACAGCTTTTATGGTTAAGTGATTGGGTTCATAAAACATTTTATTTACATATGTTAACGCATTATAAAATTCATTCACTGCTTTGCATCCCCTATTTTTTATACTACTAATTCCAACGCCTTTCAAATCAATATTATCTTAATTTGAACGCAATGCCCAAATAAAGCTATTGAACTAACCGTTTGTGGAAGAAGGAAAACTGAAATAATAACATTTCGGTTCGACTTTTTTATAAACGGTATAACTTTTTTCAAAACAGTACATCTTTTTTACAAACGGTACGACTTTATTTCAAATCTACAGGTGCAAAGAAATTAAGAAAGAACGCTTAGAATGCCATTTATATGGGCAACTCATTAGTATTTTACTCTGTTCATCGACGATGTTCAAAATGCGTCAGTTACTCTTAGATAAGAAAAAGAAAGAGCTAAGTGAATACAAATCCATCTATATGATAAAGAATTATTATCTATTGTTTTACCTGTTAGAAAAAAACGGACGAAAATCTCACCGTTACGAAAAGAAAACAGTCTTTGATATCTTAGGTGTTGTGTATGATTGTACGTTGTCACAAAGTTTCCAAGTTGCATAATATTTTTAAAAACACCTATTTAATAGGTTTATTTGTTATGCACATCTTTAGTGTAGTCGTAGAAATTTCAAAAAACACATTCACATATACCCTCTTGTCCCCCTTAGCTTGATGGGTATGGTGTACCGCCAGCGAAACGGAAAAAACCTATAATTTAAACTATAACTTTGCCAAAACGGCAAGGTTATGGTTCTTTTTGTTTGCGGTTATCTTAACTAGAATTAAATTTTCTCAACATCACTTCTGTTGCCTGTATGATAAAATAGTTTAAACAGTTCCCCTTAAGCTGTTTTTTTTCAATAGCAATGTACGCGAGAACAAACTCTCTGATAGGAGGGTTTGTTTTTTTCTAGCTCATTCTTCATATATATTTTAGCAATGCTAGTACATAAAGATAATAAAGTCATTTAGTTTTGTTCTCTTAAATCCAATAGCCTACGTTCATTTCATTGAACGTAGGCTATTAAAGTTCTTTAATAATTAAATATATTTACAATAACTTGCTTTTTTAACGAATAATAAGGTTGTTTAATTTAAAGGATCTGTTTAACTTTATTATATATTTTGAGTGGTGAAAAAGTGATAATCGTCCTCGATTATATAACAATTATATCTTTGTTCGATATTATATCTTTGTTTATCCAATTCTCCACCATTTGATTAAAGAGGCTTGGATTCTCTAAAGAAACTCCATGTCCAGGTAAATCAGGTACGATACAATGATATCGACTAAAGTATTGAACTTGCTTATCCCACATCCATCCACTTACTCCCCCACCGTGAAGTAATAACATTAGCGGAGCGTTATCATTACCATATTCTTTATATTGTAAAGACAACTATATCCCCCCTTTAAAATATCCCGCCTTTTTCTTAACTAAGAGAAATTTGTTTTTCTCTTATTAAATTTAAATTCAATTGGTATCTCTATTATTCTCATTTGCATCCTCCATTACAGCACGTTTGTGAAATATCCGATAACCAAATATTCTATACATTCATTATACATGATATGGAAAAAGACGATATAATCCCTTTCATATCGCCCCAATTTTTAAACAACTATTTTATTTTTTAAATAGCTTTATTATTTTTAAACAACTTTATTATTCGTGAACAGCTAGTACATCAATCTTCGTTCCAGAAAATAAAGTATTTACCGTGATTTTATCCCGCTATTCGTGGGCAGTAATACTCCCACCTCAAAATTCGGTAAAAGCATTGTCAAGCTCCAGCGGCTAGAATCTCCGGTCGTTTCGCCCCCTCGGACGAGGCAAAAAGCACCTCTCTGTCAGGGGCGCATGCGCCCTGCGATTCTGGGCGAGC
>NZ_JBALLY010000055.1:4920-26801 GCF_036963045.1 Bacillus sp. JJ864
GCCCGATTGGTGAGGGCTGATAATTAGTGGGGGCTGAAGAAAACCCCCGCTGATTAAAGTTTCACTTTATAAGTTAATTAGATACTTACGGCAATGTTATAACTCAAGCGATAGCGATTTTTTGGTTCAAATCACATTTTGTATGTAAAAAGAAGCATAAGATTGCTGCTTTGGCAAACTTATGCTTCCTATATGAAAAATTGGTTTAGTAAACCATCAGTAGACTCTGTTTTTTTTCAGTAAGTAAAGCCCTGTAAGAGAAGCCCCAAATGTAAGTACAACCCCAACAGCAAGGAGTCCCCAGGACGCAATATTGTTAGGAATTGACGTAGCAGAACACGATAAGAGTGCTCCAAAAGTTCCTAAAGAAACTAAAAGCATCAGATTATTCCAGCTTATTTTTTTTCTCATAGCCCATTCACCTTCCTTTCCCTGATTATACCATCTAGAAGGAATGGTGTGTCGGACAACTTTGAATATGATGGTTTGTAAAAGGCCGTATTTTAATCAAAATTTTCTATACCAAGTATGTAGTAAGTTCATATTTCCACTTTTCATGAGAAATCATAGAAATATGTTTAAAAACTGAAGATTTATGGAAATTAAAGTAAAGTATTATATCATTTTCATATTTTAGGATTAATTGTTAAGATTTCTGCTAAAGAGGGAAGACGTATCAAGAAGTATTTTGATGATAATATGTTAGAATAGTTATTAGGAATGATTCTCACAGGTGTGGTAATGAAAAGAGAAACTAGTTTGAAACGGAGGAATTACATGAGCGTAATCAAAAAACACAAGCCGAATAAACTAAAAATCGTTTTACGAGTAGTAATGATTATTATTGGGGCATTTATAACAGCATATGGACTGGAATCGATATTAATCCCAAACAATGTATCAGATGGTGGTGTGACAGGGTTAAGTATCGTTAGTTCAGAACTATTTGGATTACCATTAGGACTTTTAATTGCAGTCATTAACATCCCGTTTGTTTGGTTAGGGTATAAGCAAATTGGTAGGAATTTTGCTATTTATTCGATTATCGGTATTGCTTCATTAGCAGTCGGTACGGTCCTTATGCACGGAGTACCAACTATTATTCATGGTGATACATTGTTAATTACCGTTGTTGGGGGAATTATCATCGGTTTTGGTATGGGGTTAGCATTACGTAATGGCGGCGCATTAGATGGAATTGATATGTTAGCCGTATTACTTTCTCGAAAGTTACCTTTTGGGACAAGTGACCTCATCTTATTTTTAAACATGTTTGTCTTCGTTTTTGTCTCAACAGTATTTGGCCTTGAAGGGGCTATTCTTTCAGCAATTGCTTATTTTATTGCTTCTAAAGTCATTCACATCGTTGAAGTAGGTTTAAGTGGTTCTAAAACATTTAAAATTATTACAAAGGAACCTGAATTAATGGTAGAGACAATTCGAGATCGCTTAGGTCGAAGTGCAACGTATAATGAAGTTTACGGCGGTTATTCACGTGAACAATTTAAAGAAATTACTTGTGTCATTAACCGTTTAGAAGAAAGTAAAATGAAAGAAATCATTCATGAAATTGATGAAAATGCCTTTGTTACGGTATATGACGTAGCGGAAGTAAAGGGCGGTAATTTCAAAAAACATGATATTCACTAATAGTTTCACAAAAATCACCTTTTTAGTTTTGCTAAAGGTGATTTTTTGTTTGATATTTATGCGTTCATTATTAGCTTGCTTTATGATTTGTAAAAACGCATCGTTAAAAAAACAATTTTACAATTGTGATTACTAAATAGTCATCGTTTGTATAGTGAGGTGGGTTTGTTATAATGTATTAATATGATTTATTAATGGAGGAGGTGCTAGAAGAAATGCGATCATTTAATGTTGATGAGTTTATTTCCAGTGTCTTACAATGGATATTAAATATAGCCCTTATCATATTATCCATAGTACTATCTATCTTTTTAATTAATGAAACAATCACATTTATACAATACATATTTTCAGCAAAAAAATACACATCCTATGATTTAGTTGAAAGTATAATTGTTTACTTTTTATATTTTGAGTTCATTGCATTGATTATTAAATATTTCAAGTCGAATTATCACTTTCCATTACGATATTTTATTTATATAGGAATTACAGCTTTAATTCGATTAATTATTGTTTCTCATGATGAACCACTTGAAACGTTATTATATGCAGGAGCTATTCTCATTTTAGTCATAGCCTTATATATATCTAATATGAGGGATTTGAAGAAACATTGATTTAATTTCGGCCGCTTTTTCTTATGTGGGTGGATGGCGTTTTTTGTCGAAGGGTCGATATATTTCAAATTCCGCCGATATATGAGGAAAAACGGTCGATATATTCAAAAAGTCGTCGATATTTTGCTCACCGTATACATCGATAATGATAGAATAGAAGAAAAAGTTCAGGACATTTAGGGGGAGCAAGGTTTGCGAAATAAGAAATTGTATTCCAAGTTATATAGTAATGTTGTACTGGTAGGAGGAGCGTTACTGTTTTTTGCACTTCCTGTTCAAGCGGCGGATAATCCTCCTGCGACGAGCGTACAAGAGAATCAGATTGTGGCATGGACGACAGGGAATTCTATTTGGACGCTTCCTTATGGGGTAGCGGGTGCTAGTTATGTAGGGTCTACGAATGATTATGTAGGTCGAGATATTCAGTTAGTTCAGAAGATGACAGTGAATAATGTGGTATGGTATCAATTTCGTATAGATGGCCGAGTAATTGGTTGGCTTGATAGTAGATCGTTAAGTGGTTTGAAAAATATTCAAACAATGAATCAGCCTGCCGTGATGGGGGCAACGGCAGGAAACGGTATATGGTCGATGCCGTACGGTGTATCAGGTGCGAATTATATAGGTTCAACGGATCTTTATGTTTATCGAGATATTCAGTTAGTAGAAAGTGCTACATATGGCGGTGTGCAGTGGTACAAATTTAGCGTAGATGGCAAAGTAATCGGCTGGATCGATCGCAATGCGTTAGATAATGCCGGGGAAGCGCAGGCTGCCAATTTTACCATTACAATCGGAAGAAGCTATAACAATGGGATATGGACAGCACCTTATGGGGTTACAGGTGCTCAGTATGTTGGGAGTACCAATGATTATGCTTATCAAACCGTTCAAGTGGTGAAGACTGTAAAAAGAGGGAATGTAACTTGGTACCAAGTAATGAAAGATGGTAAGCTGTTAGGCTGGATCGATGGAGAGAAGGCCGCGTCAGGTTTAACTAATGTAAAAGATGAAAATTACGCTGCTATAATTGGTTTTTCCGTGAAAGGAGACGGAATATGGAGTGCTCCTTACGGCGAATATGGTGCAAGCTGGGTTGATTCTACGAATAGATATAGTTATCAAAACGTCCAGGTTGTACAAAGCGCTACGAAAGGAAATGTTACGTGGAATAGAATTATGGCAGGCAACAAAGTATTAGGCTGGGTGGATGCGCGTGTCTTTACGAAAACGGTATCGAATATAAAAGATGAAAATCGAATCGCACTTATTGGAGATACAGATGGTCATGGGGTATGGAGTACACCTTATGGTGAAAATGGTGCATCCTATGTTGGTTCTGCAAGTAATTATGATAGTCGTCCGCTTCAGATTATCCGCAGCCTAGATAAAGGTGGGGCACGTTGGTATTATTTTAAAGTAGATGGTCATGAAGAAGGCTGGATTGATGCAAAGGCAATTTCTAGTGCAACGAATATTCAAGCTTTAAACAAAGTCGGGCATGTGAGCAATGCAGCGGGTAATGCAGTTTGGTCGAAGCCTTACGGAATGCAGCACGCTAATTATGTTGGTTCTGCAGCGGATTTTGCTAATCAAAACTTGAATTTGTTACAATCTGCAACCTATAACGGGGTGACGTGGTATCAAATTGAGCAAAACGGTCGCAAGGGCTGGCTTGATAGCCGTGCTGTTAGTTTAGGTGGGGTCACACTTGCAGATCGTTTCCATACAATTGGTAATAACAATCAATTAATTGTTGTTACTACAACGGGTTACGGAACGAATCAAGCGCGCATTCGTACGTTTGAACGTGTAAATGGTGCCTGGAAACAACTGCTAGACATGAATGGGCATATTGGCCGTGATGGATTTGCATCCCAAATGAGTGAGAATGTCGTGCAGTCGCCGCGAGGAAAATATTTTATCGGTACCGCATTTGGTCGTTACGGCAATCCGGGTACAAAACTACCATTCCGTCAGATTACGTCGGATGACGTTTGGGTTGATGATTCGAACAGCGCTCTTTACAACACGTGGCAGTCTCGCAGTGCGACGAAGGGACAATGGAGAAGCGCTGAAAATATGGATATATCTGCTTATAACTATGGATTTGTTATCAACTATAATACAGATAGAGCTCCGGGGGCTGGAAGTGCAATCTTCTTCCATGTTTCTGATATGTATACAAATGGCTGTACTGGCACGGATCAGCAAGACGTTATTTCTATTTTGAAGTGGCTAGATCCAGCTAAGAATCCGGTGATCATTCAAAGTCCTGAATCTGAGCTGGGGAATTATTAAAGAGAAAGAAAAGGATAGAACAAGCAGTTGCATACTGCCTGTTCTATCCTTTTTTTATAGTAAAAATATCCTATTTTAGGGAATGCTAATACAAGCTGTGCTAGCAATTAGCGGGATTTATCCCGCTATTCGTGGGCAGTAAGACCCACACCTCAAGATTGAAAGAGCATTGTCCAGCTCTAGCGGCTAGAATCTCCGGTCGTTTCGCCCCCTCGGACGAGGCAAAAAGCGCCTCTCTGTCAGGGGCGTAGGCGTCCTGCGATTCTGAGCGAGCCGCTTCCGCTTTTCTAAAGAAGAGAGGTGGGGGATGAAGAAAACCCCACTGATGGAAGTTTCACTTTATAAATTAGAGAAAAACAGCAAATAAAGCATCTAGGAGGAAAGCAATATGCATGAAATTTTTATGTCAACTTTAGCGGGATTAATCGTAGGGGTGATATTTACGCTATTAAAACTCCCAATTCCTGCGCCTCCAGTTTTCTCAGCAATCATGGGAATCGTTGGGGTATGGGCGGGAATGAAGATAGTTCAATTCTTTTGGAGTTAACAAAAAAGGAAGCGGGTTTATGCTTCCTTTTTTTGTTATGCCCGGGTAGGGTTGTCAATAAAAGAAGACTATGGCAGTATAGAAAAGTATATATAACGAGTGGAGGAACTAAACAGATGTCAAATTTACCAAATTGCCCAAAGTGTAATTCAGAATACACATACGAAGATGGAGTTCTGTTTGTTTGCCCAGAATGTGCACATGAGTGGACGTTAGAAGCGGCAAATAATGAAGATGAAAAAGTAATTAAAGATGCGAACGGAAATGTGTTACAAGATGGTGATTCTGTAACAGTAATTAAAGACTTAAAAGTAAAAGGAACTTCATTAGTTGTAAAAATCGGTACGAAAGTAAAAAGTATTCGTTTAGTTGATGGCGATCATGATATTGATTGTAAAATCGATGGTTTTGGACCGATGAAATTAAAATCTGAATTTGTGAAAAAGGCATAAAGTATTTATAGAAACGAAAAAGGATTACCTTGTATCTTTATAAGAGGTAATCCTTTTTAGTCTATTTTCTTTTTCCTAAACATCGAAGTCTAACTCCTTTACGCGATTTCTATCATTACATGGAATGAAGAAGCGGAAACATCGAATTGTCTAACAAGATTCTTACAATATTGTAAGAATTCTTTTATATATATCTAAATTAAAAACCGACATAAAACCCCTTTTCTTTTTAGGGGGGCGAGAGCAACTGGCCATGCATAGAAGCGGTCAGGGCCTTTTTCTACCCCGTGCGATGTTTAAAACACAAGGAGCAAGCAAGTGCAGGGGATACGATTACTTTTAGCCTTGTTTATTTCATAATCCCTTCAAAAACAAAATGAACTTCTCCAAACTTTGTGACCTTTGTTTTTCACGTTTCATAATAAAATTAATCTTCATTTTGTCAGGTAATTCTTTATGATGGATGGCTTTCATTTCTTTTATAACATCCGCGGGTAGGATGCTGATCCCAAGTCCGGCATGAACCGCTTGGAGAATGGATTCAAGGGAATCAAATTCCATTATAGCTGGTTGATTCCAATTTTGTTTCTCGGCGAAATTGAATAGCTTGTTTCTATATATACAACTTGGATCACTATTTACAAGTAGTGTTGGCTGCTGCTGCTCAATTGGCGAAATGAGTACGATGTTTTCAAAATAATGATAAACACTTTCGAACTGCGAATCGTTGTATGAACCGCTTATGAAAATTCCATCAACTTCTCCGTAATCAAGCATTTCTTGTAATTGTAGTTTGTTAGCCGTTTTTACTTTTACATCAATGCTCTGATTAGACTGTAAAAAGGAAGCTAGTAGGTGTGGAACTTTTACAGCGGAAATAGTTTGCGGCGCTCCGATAATTAACGATTCTCGCCACTTTTTAGGGTTTAGTTTTGATTTTGCTTCGTCCATTAACATCATAATTTGGTTTGTATAATTCAATAAAATTTTTCCGTCTTCAGTTAATGTTACGCCTCTGTTATTACGTACTAGTAATTTGACGCCAAGTTCTTCTTCTAAGCTTTTTATACGCTGGCTTATATTTGGCTGCACATATCCGAGTTTTTCAGCGGCTCTAGAGATTGATTGTAATTCGGCAACATGTTTAAAAATCCATAAGTCATGACTTTCCAAAATAGATCCCTCCACTGATATCATTTGAAATGATATCAACCTTATTATTCAGTATTATACCTTTCGTAAGCGTGAGGATACAATGGATGATAACAAATACGATAAGAAGAGGAGCACAGGCAGTGGAGATAAAAGATAAAGTAGTCATTATAACAGGCGGCGGTACTGGTATTGGAAAGGCGACGGCTTTGAAATTAGCGGATGCAGGGGCGAAAGTTGTAATCAATTATAGCCGTTCGGAAAAAGAAGCAGTAGAAACGAGGGACGAAATTGTAAAGCGCGGAGGGACAGTGCTCGTTGTAAAAGCAGATGTTGCAGTAGAAGCAGAAGTAGAGGACATGGTGCTGCAAACGGTGAAATCTTTTGGAACTGTAGATGCTTTAGTAAACAACGCAAGTATAACAGCACAAATACCGATGGGTGATTTGCAGTCTGTAACAGATGAAGTGTGGGATTCTCTTTTTAACGTAAACGTGAAAGGGATGTTTCATTGTATAAAGGCTGTTGTTCCTTATATGAAGAAACAAGGATCGGGTGCGATTGTGAATATAGGCAGCGTTGCTGGAATAACGGGGCTAGGTTCATCAGTTCCGTATGCAGTAACAAAAGGGGCGATTCATACGATGACAAAATCGTTAGCCATTTCACTCGCACCTCAGATTAGAGTAAATGGTATCGCTCCTGGTGCAGTTCATACAAGGTGGTGGGCGGATCATGAAGAAAAGATGCATCAACTGGCTGGGAACATACCGCTGAAAAGAGTTTCAACGCCTGATGAAATTGCTGAGGCGATCTTGTTTCAATTGACCCAAGAATCAATTACGGGACAGATATTTACAATTGATAATGGACAGACGCTTTGAAGTTAAGAGAGTGTGGGCGCTAAGAGATAGTTTTTCTATACATATTTGTCGTATAATAATGGCTAACAATCGACGTAATTGAGTTATTGTCTAGTTCTCATTTCCATCATCAGATATAATATGGTTTAGAAAGGATGATCTCTATGGAACAGCGCTCACTCGTCCTGCTCGGTTTGCTTATGAGCCAAAGTCAGCATGGATATCAAATTAATGAATTTATTGAAAAAAATTTAAGTACAGTTACAGATATGAAAAAACCGACTGCTTATGCAACGTTAGATAAACTGAATCAAAAGGGATACATTGATGTTCAACTGGAGCAAGAAGGAAACAGGCCATCTCGAAAAGTGTACTCTATTAATGAAAAGGGAAAACAATATTTTTACAAGTTGTTATTGAACAATTTATCTTCAGCTGAGAGTGTTAATTATCAAGGTGATATCGGACTCATGTTTATTGATTTTCTTCCATTAGAAAAATCTTTGCCAGCTCTAGAGGAACGATTAACTAAAAATAAGAAATTAATTCATATTTTTAAACAAACCCCAGTTCATGAGATGAGGATTGGAGTCAATCTAGCAATCGAGCATAAAATAATAATGTTAGAAGCAGAGATTGCATTTCTTGAAAAAACGGTTAAAACACTTAGCTCTAAAATGTAAATTGTTAAACTCATTTTGCAACAAGATGCTCTTGTCTTCAATATGAAGAAAAGGGCTTTTATTTTGTTTTTTTGTATTTATATAGTCATCGTTGACTAATAAAAACGCGATGTATATAATGGACTTAATTAGTCATGTGTGACTAATTGAGTTGAAACATAAAGATACCATTATAGTAAAGCATGATGAGCGAAAAAAGCATCGATGTCATGCAGATAGTTCATTCGAAGAAGTTTTCACAAACATTAAGGAGGTTTTTGAGGATGATCGTTGTTACAAACAGAATGAAAACAAAAGTAGGATTTGCAGAAAGAATGGCCCCATCATTCACTCGTTCAGGTGCATTGCAACAAATGGAAGGTTTTGTGAAGGTTGAGGTTTTAATTACAAAAAACTTAACTGAGTTTGATGAATTAAATGTAAATATGTACTGGGAAAATGAAGAGAGCTTTATGAAATGGAGAAATAGTGATGCGTTTAAAGAAGCGCATAAACGACCAGAACCAGGCTCTAAAGAAGCGCAGCAAGAATCACCAATTTTAGGTAGTCAAATCATTGTCGCGGAAGTGGCGTCTGTAATGGAGGCACTTCCTGAAAAATAATATACAATTGTTAAAAGAGGTTCCCCAAAGATACTATCTTTGGGGAACCTTTTTCATTTGGAAAGAATAAATTAGTAGAGTAAATCGAGGTGCATTTTAACAAGGGTAAATTAGTAGATAAAGGAAATTCTTGTAGGTATGGCGTGCGGTATATAATGTTGAGGTTTTTCATTTTCTTCAGAAAAACTTAAGGAATCTCTCCGTTATTTTTTAAGAAATGATAGTTATACTTAGGGCTATCGTACACAATACTGAATGAACGAGGGGATGTTTGATGAAGCTTTTTACATTTTTAATGGAGTTTATAAAGCACCCTAAGCATATTGGAGCGATTGCACCGAGTTCGAAAATATTAGCGAAAAAAATGGTGGATGCAATCGATTTTAGGAACGCAAAGTATATTGTGGAATTAGGGGCAGGCACAGGGGTTTTCACAAGAGAAATTATGAAACGAAAACAGAAACACACCATGTTTATTCTTATTGAAATTAATGAAGTTTTTGTGAGGGATTTACAGAAACAGTTTGGGGGTGATCCAAGTGTTTTTGTTATCCACGGATCAGCTGAAAATATGCAAACGTATATGAGGGAGCTACAGATAGACGAAGTCGATTATGTATTATCCGGTTTACCGTTTACTTCGTTACCAATGGAAGCATCATCGTGTATTTTAAGCAACGTGGTGGAGGTCTTACAAGAACATGGTGAGTTTATTACGTTTCAATACTCACTCGTACGAAAATCATTCATTCAAACTTTTTTCCCAGATATATCTGTTACAAAGGTTTGGTTTAATTTCCCGCCAGCTTATGTGTTGAGTTGTAGAAAAGAAGTAGGGAGTGCTGTTATGTATGGAGTTACATGAATTGTTATCCTATATTCAGCATTACGGTTACGGTGCTTTATTTTTTTGTTTATGGTTAGGAATTGTTGGTATGCCGATCCCGGATGAAATGGTCGTGATGAGCGGCGGATTGGTTTCATCCATACATATATTAATGCCGATACCAGCATTTTTGTTAACGTATCTCGGCGTTGTGTCGGGGCTCTCTTTAGGATATATCCTTGGAAAGACGTTAGGTTCGAAAGTTCTAGATGCATGGATGAAAAAGAAGAAGGCGAAGTATCTTGTGAAATCACAAGCATTGCTTGATCGATACGGACATTATGCTTTAGTAATCAGCTATTTTATACCAGTAGTGAGACATAGCGTTCCTTACTTAGTTGGAATCAACAATATGTCATTTAAAACGTATGCTTTGTATTCATATATGGCAGGGTTTGTTTGGACGTTATTCTATTTTATGCTCGGGTATCTGTTTGGAGACAATATCAATCGTATTGTAGAACTCACAACGAAGTATGGTTTCATTGTGGGGAGTGTTCTTGTGGTAATGTTCGGTGTGTACTACATATGTAGAGAGAGTAAGGAATAATTTAACAAAAACTCAAATTTATTTGTTAGAATATTCCTATAATAGATTGATAATGTTGGAGGAGAGATTGTGAGTCAAGAAACAATACTTGTCGTAGATGATGAAAAAGAAATTCGCGATTTGATTGCGATTTATTTGAAGAATGAAGGATATGAAGTGCTTCAGGCCGGTGATGGTGCAGAAGGGTTAGAAATATTACAAAAGCAGCAAGTACACTTAGTTGTATTAGATATTATGATGCCGAAGCTAGACGGGATTCATATGTGTATGAAAGTAAGAGAAATTGCGGAGATGCCAATTATTATGTTGTCGGCAAAAACGCAAGATATGGACAAGATTTTAGGCTTAACAACCGGGGCAGATGATTATATTACGAAACCTTTTAATCCGCTAGAATTGATTGCTCGTATTAAATCACAGCTTCGCAGGTATATGAAAATGAGCGGCGGTTTTGTGCAAAATGAAGATGAAATTGAAATTGGCGATATGAAAATAAATGTTGCGACGCATGAAGTCATTGTGGGAAACGACGAAGTGAAATTGACACCGAGAGAATTTTCCATTTTAGAGTTACTGGCGAGAAATCGTGGGATGGTATTTAGTGCGGATCAAATTTATGAACGAGTATGGAAGGAACAGTCCTTTCAATCTGATAATACGGTTATGGTACATATTCGAAAAATCCGCGAGAAGACAGAGGAAACTCCGAGAAAACCTCGTTATATAAAAACAGTGTGGGGAGTGGGGTATAAGATTGAAAAAGATATTTAAACCATTTTATTATGTGATTCAAAAAATAAAAAGATTGTTACATAGACCTATTAATTACATTCGTAAGAGTATTAGAATTCAATTAATTACGACGTTTATTTTTTGTGCCTTGTTAGGTTTTTTTGTATCACGGTTATCCGTTCCGTTTTTTGAAAAGGCAAATCGAAATGCTGTTATTGATTATAGTGGTGGTATGGATGCCATTAATTATAAAGCGCAGCAAACAGCAGGATTGATAGCAAGAGAAAATACGGTAGATGCTTTGCAAAGAATGATTGATAGGGAAAATCAGAATGCTGAGCGCAGACAGCATGCTTTAAAAGTGCTGGTTACAGATGAAACAGGAAAGGTTTTATATAAAACAAAGCAGGCGGAAGAAGAACAAATTAATTTGCATAATACAATACGTAATGCGATGTCTTTTGCTAGTAATCAACCGATTGATAACAATGGTTTAAGAGGAACGAAGGATTTACGTAAAGAATTTATCACTTTTTATCCAGTTACATTAGAAGGTAAAAATTTATATATGTTTGTAAGCGGCATTCCAGTAGGTGATGTTGTATATAATACGGCAGAAGGTCCTGTTCCATTCTTTATTGGGGTTCTCGTATTTATCTTTTCTTTCTTTTATATAACAAAGCAAAAAATGAAGCAAATTGAAGCAATGGCAGAAGGTGTAAAAGAGATTGCCAAGGGAAACTTAGCCTATCGAATTGAAAAAAAAGGCAAAGATGAAATGGCCTTATTAACAGAAAATATTAATCATATGGCAGAAGAACTTATGGTGAATATTGAAAAAGAGCGGAAAATTGAAAAGCAAAAAAATGAATTAATTACAAATGTATCGCATGATTTACGTACGCCACTTACTTCGATTATGGGATATTTACGTTTATTGCGTGATGCTAAATATGAAAATAAAGAACAATACGATGAGTATGTAAGAATTGCATTTTCAAAGTCAGAGCAGTTAAAGAATTTAATAGAAGATTTATTTGAATACACAAAGCTAACAAATGAAAAGATTACATTAGAAAAACAAGAAGTATGCGTAAATGAACTTCTTGAGCAGTTAATTGAAGAACTTGTACCGCAAGCCGAGGAACATGGTCTTTCCTTTGTGAAAGAATTTCCAGAAGATCGTTTATACGCTTCCTTGGATTCAGAAAAAATGGTCCGCGTGTTTGATAATTTATTAATGAATGCCATTAAGTATAGTAAAGATGAGGGAGAAATTATCGTTTCGCTTCAAAGAGAGCGACGTAACATTCGCATTTCTATTGCAAACGAGAGTGAAGAGTTTACAAAAGAAGAGCTAGAGAACTTATTTGAACGCTTCTATAAAAAAGATCAATCAAGAAGTAGAGTGTCAGAAGGCTCGGGGCTTGGACTTGCGATTGCCAAAAGCATTGTGGAACTAGAAGGCGGAGAAATTCGAGCGGAATATGAGAATGGGGTAGTTCAGTTTATGATTGTATTGCCGGTTGTCGCGGAGTGATGCTGATGAAAAAGGATAGCAAAGATGATGTGTCTTGGTGGATATTGAAGTTATGGACATCAATCCCGAGAAGCATCCGTTTCGCATTTTTGTGGTTTGTCATTTTAGGAATTTCTTTTTTAGGCTGGGTGAAAATCATACGTAGATTATTTGAATTGGAGTAAAATGTGGCAATTGGGTGATTCAATTTTCTTAAGGATCACCCAAAAGAATTTAAAAAGCTTAGAATCTCTGATTTTTAATCTTTGATAAGCTTATATATTAGTAATAGCGTGAGGATTGTTCCAGGAAGAGAGATAGGATCAGGAAGAAATTTTAATACCCAAAGAGAAGTCATAATTGTAGATACTAAAAGAAAGGGCATCCACTTTTCATGGTCAAATTTCTTTTTGTTAGATAGAACAATTACATATCCTACTAAGGGGATAACGATACAGATTGTATATAAAAACTTGTCTCGTAAATACCAAGGTCTTTGTTTCATAGGTTTTCTCCTGTACAAATTAGGTTGTATTGTAATAATTATACAAAAAGCTACTTTGTCTAGCAATATATGGATTTTGTAAATTGTTTGGAAAACTATGGAATGGTATTATATATATGAATCCATTTTCATTTTTTTACATATAGATTGCGGCTATACAGAAGAGCCTGCACTTGCTTTCTTCCTTTGTTTTACCTTGTATGTGGCAGGAAAGGGCACTGACCGTTTCTATGCATGGCCAGATGCTCTCGCCCACCGAAAAAGAATGGTTTTATGTCGGTTTTTTAATTTGGATTTATATAGTTAATACTATTTAAAGTAAGGGGAAATGGTAATGGGAATTTTCACAGCGATTGTAGCAACTAGTTCGATTTTATTTTTAGCTTGGGCTGTAGGGAACCGAGAAAAGAGGCAACAGCAATAAGATTAGGTCATCTAGCATTTCACTAAAAAGAAGCACCTCAATCCAATTGAGGTGCTCCTTTTCTATCTATTTACACACGTACAGCTGTACCGCTTACCGCAACCATTAACATTCCGTCACGAACCACTTCGTAATCTACATCGACACCAACGATTGCATTTGCTCCTTTTTGCGTCGCAAGTTGTTTCATTTCTTCCATCGCAATGTCACGTGCTTCTTTTAATTTACTCTCATATGCACCAGCACGGCCGCCGACAACGTCACGAACAGAAGCGAAGATGTCACGTACGATATTTGCACCCATAATTGCTTCACCGTTTACGATGTCTACATACTCGATAATTTCTTTTCCTTGAATTGTATTAGTTGTTGTTACGATCATTTTCAACACGCTCCTATAATCTCTAAAGATTTATTATTTCTTATGCTCTTATTATTACATGGAAATAGTACGGAAACTATCTTATAACCTTACATAAAGATGACAGTTTCGTAAGATTGGTAAATAAAAATCTTTTTCGAAGCGTGCTTGACTTCCATTTAGGTTGTAACTATAATGATTACAACTGAGCGGTGATAAATATGAAAATTAGTAGCCGTTTTACAATTGCTGTGCATATTTTATCTCTCCTGAAAAATAATCCACCTTCTATTTGTACTTCAGAATATATGGGGGAAAGTGTAAATACAAATCCAGTAATTATTAGGAAAGTACTATCGTATTTTAAAAAAGCAGGTTTTGTTGAAGTACGCCGCGGCGCAGGAGGAGCTTACCTCGTGAAAGAGTTGTGTGAGATTACCTTGTTAGATGTGTACCGAGCCGTAGATGTGGTGGAAGAGGAAAAGTTATTTCATTTTCATGAAAATCCAAATCCTAATTGTCCGGTGGGAGCAAATATACAAGCCGTTTTAGAAGTGATTTTAGTTCAGGCACAAGAAGCGCTTGAGCTCGTATTGGAAAGCATAACAATGGAGAAATTAGTTATATCATTAGTAACTCAAATACATTCTGAAAAGTAATTTTTTTTAACTTAGTTGTAACTTAATTGATTACAGTGGAAAGAAAAGTGAGGGAACATAAACATGACTGTAAAAATTAAAGCTTATTCTGATTTTATATGTCCATTTTGTTTTTTAGGAAAAGCTCCTTTGGATGAGATTGTAAAGGGGAAAGATGTAGAAGTAGAATGGATGCCATTTGAATTACGTCCGAGTCCATATCCGAAAATTGATCCATGGAAAGAGCCTGACAAGCTAGGTTCATGGGATTCATTTATTGTTCCTACCGCAAAAAAATTAGGAGTAGAAATGCGTTTACCTCGTGTTTCTCCGCACCCATATACAAACCTTGCCTTTGAGGGATACCACTTTGCGAAGGAACATGGAAAAGGAAATGCGTTTCACGATAGAGTGTTTGCTGCCTTTTTCCAAGAAGAACAAAATATTGAAGATATCGAAG
The DNA here is from genome assembly GCF_036963045.1 of Bacillus sp. JJ864. Lineage (NCBI taxonomy): Bacteria > Bacillati > Bacillota > Bacilli > Caryophanales > Bacillaceae > Bacillus > Bacillus sp. JJ864. The sequence continues at coordinate 19,866 of NZ_JBALLY010000055.1, forward strand.
TATTAACAAAATTGGCAGGGGAAGTTGGACTCCCTAAAGAAGCATTTAAAGAAGCATTAGTATCAAGAAAGTATAAAGACATACAAGAAGAAGCGTTGCGACATGCTTACGAAGAGGCGCAAATTATGGCTGTTCCAACATTCGTTATTGGTGATGAAGTGATTCAAGGATTAGCGAGCAAAGAAAGATTAGCAAAAGCAATCGATCAAGAGCTAGCAAAAAGTAAAGAAAATGAGTTAGATGGAATGCAATGTAATGTAGATGGATATTGTTAATAAGAGATTGGATGATAATCAACATATAAAATATTGGGGGAATGAAACATGTCAGTTACTACAAAAAATTTAAAAGATGCAATTATGAACCGCCGTTCTATTCGTAAAGTAAAAAGGAACGAAAACATTACGAAAGAAAGAATAAGTGACGTTTTAAAAACTGCTTTATACGCACCATCGGCTTTTAATATGCAAAGTGGCCGCCTCGTTGTATTAATGGATGCAGAGCATGAAAAGTTTTGGGATATCGTAAAAGAAACGCTTCGTGCCCTTGTTCCGGCAGAAAATTTTGAGGCAACTGCAGCAAGACTGCAAGGATTTCGTGACGGAGTAGGGACAGTGTTGTTCTTTGAAAATCAAGAAACGGTGAAGACAATGCAAGACAACGCACCATTATATAAAGACCAATTCCCATTCTGGTCTCATCAAGGAAGTGCAATGCTGCAATATGCAACGTGGATGGCTTTATCAGTAGAAGGAATCGGTGCGTCCCTGCAACACTACAATCCAATTGTTGATGAAGAAGTAAAACAAACTTGGAACATTCCAGCAGAGTGGAGCCTAGTAGCACAAATGCCATTCGGTGAGCCAGATGAGCAGCCAGGTGAAAGAACGTTCTTACCTTATGAAGATGTAGTGAAATTTTATTAAGAAAAGCGAATGATTTCCTGAATAGGGAACACACAGTCATTATGGCGAATGGATTCAACTTAAAAACTGGAGTATGACTATACCTAAAGAGAAAACGTCTCAAATATTAGAGACGTTTTTTTATATTTATATAATGAGTAACAAACATTGATAACATCATTATTTGTTAATTAAAATATAAGGATATAAAATTATTAATGTGGTAAAATAAACTTGTTTCTTTATGAAATAAGTAATATTTATTTATCATAACATAACATCGAAAATTCTGAATTATTTTTATTTATTGAAGAAAGGAGGTATTTACAGTATATTTTTTTAGAAACATTTATTTTGATATAAAAAGGGGTTATTTATTTGAAGAAAATATTTAAAGCGCTTTTATTACTAGTAGTATTAGTGAGCATTAGTGTAGTTGTATTTCTAGCCTATATTATGATTACGGATGAAAAACCTGTTAGTACTCTTAAATTGAAGGTAGAAAATAAAAATGAAAAAGTCTTAAAACAGGGAGACACATTTACCGCGACGACTTTTAATATAGGCTATGCTGGTTTGGATAAAGATCAAGACTTTTTTATGGACGGGGGAGAAGGCTCTCGTTCTAGTAGTAAAGAACAAACAGAAAAGAATCTTAAAAACATGCTATCTTTTTTACAAAAGGAAGATTCTGATTTCATCTTATTGCAAGAAGTGGATACAAAATCTTCAAGATCATTTGATGTGAATGAATATGACGTATTTAAGAATGGTTTGAACAACTATGAATCTTCTTTCGGATATAACTATCATGCACAGTGGGTACCTGTTCCAATTACGAATCCAATGGGATATGCAAATTCAGGAATGAGTTCATTTTCTAAGTATAAGATTGATACAGCAACAAGATTTCAACTGCCGGGGAAAGAGCCTTGGCCAAAACAATTATTTGATTTAGACCGGGCGATCGTTGAGCATAAAATCCCTGTGAGTAATGGGAAATATTTAAGACTCGTCAACCTTCATTTATCTGCTTATGATAAAGGCGGAAAAATAAGAAGGCAGCAAGTGGATTATTTGAAAGAGTATATGAACGAACACTATAAAAACGGTGATTATGTGATACTTGGCGGTGATTGGAATCAACTAGTCTCTGATGTACAGCTAAAAGATCCGAAGTTTCAAAAAGTATGGCCCGAATGGTTAGTAGAGTTGCCAAAAGATTTCACAGACGGTGGGTTCCAGTGGGCGGTAGACCCTACTGTTTGGACTGTTCGCGATGATGTGAAAAAATATGTAGAAGGTGAGAATTTCGTTACGATTATTGATGGATTTTTAGTTTCGCCAAATGTTGAAATCGTAAATGTACATGGGAATGATCTGAAGTTTGAAAATAGCGATCATAATCCAGTAAGTGCAGTATTCAAATTAAAATAAGCTTTATTTTGCGGATAACTTTTATTTAGAAAGGAAAGTTTCGTGTATGGAGTGGTTAAAGAGAAAATGCTTTTCTAATCTTGAACAAGAATCACAAAAAAATCATTTATTACTGTTCATTAGTATGTTCAGTTTTTTCTTGGGAATTGCTGCAATTAGTTATTACGGATATATCTTCACGGCTAGAGCGATCCCGTTTTGGGCATGCGGTGCCTCTCTGTTTATAGTAGGGATTCTCCTTAATCTCGTTCCGGAAATGGTATCCGTGTATAAATATATTATGACCTTTATGTTATTAGTGATGTCGTATATTATGGTTCAAACGTTTAATGAAAGTCCAGCTATTTTTCAAATGGTCTATTTTACATTAGCGGTTTCCTTAATTTATTTAAGTGAACGCCTTATTTTAATGCTTGGAGGAGTCGCTGTTATTACGACATTTATTCTTTGTAGCTACTGGCCAAAGCAGTTTTTTGCTTATACTGCCGCTTCGGAAGCAGCTAATTTCGCAAGTTTACTGGCGATTGTGACGCTGGCGATGTGGGGTGTCACGAAAATCGGAAAAAGTCTTCTTGTACGTCTAAATAAAGAAAAGCAAGAAGTAATAAGAAAAGCTGAGGAATTAGAAAATACGCAAAGGCTGATTGAAGAAACCGTTCTAAATTTAGATCAAAATTTCAATAGCTTGAAAAATAATGTGAATACTTCAATGAAATCGATGGGAGAAATTAATGTTGCCTTCCAAGAAGTAGCCACGGGGGCGCACTCTCAATCAGAAATGATGTCACACTCTGTAGAAGTACTCAATGATATGGAGACAAATATTGAACACATTATTTCACAGGTAAGAGAAGTATCGACAAACGTTGATGAAAGTTTAGAAGTTTCAAAGATAAGTGTAGGAACCTTGCAAAACTTTGAACGGCATATGCGGAGCTTAAGTGAAATTCTTACACAGTCAGGGCTTATATTTAGAGAATTAACAGAGCAATCGAAAAAGATTACGGAGATTGTGGACGTAATCACAGGAATCTCAGATCAAACGAGTTTGTTAGCGCTAAATGCCAATATTGAAGCAGCAAGAGCAGGTGAGCATGGAAAAGGTTTTGCGATTGTAGCGAATGAGGTATTAAAACTTGCGGAAGGGTCAAATCGTTCGGCTGGAAGTATTCAAGGCATTTTAAGAGACTTTAGCAATCAAGCAAATAAGATAGAAGAGCAAGTCGGAAAAGGGACAAAAGTGCAAGAAGAGTGTAATAAAATGTTGTCGGACGTTTTAGCAAATGTAAGCAACCTTGGTGCATTTATCGATTCTATTAATCAGTTAATGACAGAAATCGTTCATCATCAAGAAAGCTTCCAGGTGAAAACGACGAATATCGTTCAAGATGTTACGTATGCGGCTACTGTCATTCAACAAACATCCGCTGCGACAGAGGATGTACTCGTAAGTGTGGAAGAAGAAAGAAGACGTAATGAAACGTCTGTTGAAGCGTTACATACTGTAGCAGCGCAAGTGAAACAGTTAGAAGCAATTTTAGAGAAATAGACGAACAGATTTGTCTTAAGAAACGTCTCAATCTTTGTTGGGACGTTTTTTTATGCAAGAAATATAAATTTTTGAAACCAAAACATTCCATATCCTATCTAATAAGTGGAAGGAGGGATAAGATGGATGAAATAAAATTAGTGAAAAAAGCAAAAAAGGGTAATGATGCAGCGTTTGAACAGCTCATTAGCCTTCATCAGGACCAGTTATATCGCACAGCTTATATGTATGTGCAAAATAAAGAAGATGCCTTAGATATCGTACAAGAAACAGTTTATAAAGCGTACGTATCTTTAGAGCAATTACAAAAACCAAACTTTTTTCTGACGTGGTTGACGCGTATTCTAATACATAATGCTTACCAAGTATTAAATGAGAAGAAGAAGGTGCAACAATTAGAGGATCGCAGGGAATACAAGGATGTACGAAACATAGCAAACGGAATTGAGCAAAATATTGACTTGCAAGTAGCAATCGGAAAACTCGATGAAAATTATCAAACTGTTATTATTTTACATTATTATTATGATCTTCCGATAAACCAAATTGCTTGGCATATGAATGTACCTGAAGGAACTGTCAAAACGTATTTGCATCGAGCGAGAAAATCGTTAAAGAAATTATTAGGAGGGAGTGATGAGAATTGGATAAACAGTGGGTTAATGATGAAATAAACAAAATCGAAGTTCCTCGGGAAGAGTTACAGATCGCGATAACAAAAGGTATGAACAGAGCAAAGCAAGAAAAACCAACAAAAAGAAAAGATAAACGAAGAAAGATTGCATGGTTAGCCGCTGCATCAGTATGTATAGGTGTACTAGGTTCAGGATTTGTTTTCCCTCAAATGAATCGTGTACTAGCGGAAGTTCCACTTATAGGGAAAGTGTATGATTATTTTCATGATACGATGGGACAAAATTTGTTTGCGAGTAAACTTGTAACAGAATTGAATCAACAAGCGGTAAGCAATGGGATTAGTGTAACGATGAAAAGCGTGTATTACGACGGGGGGCGGATTGGGATAACATTTACGGTTGATAATCCGGATAAAGTAGGGGAAAGTGCTGTATCTCATAATCGTTTTGATTATACATATAAGCTTGCTGATGGAAGTCCAAAGTGGATGATAGCCGCTTCGGGTGATGGGAGAGTAACAAAGAATGGTTGGTTTGGAAATATCAAAATTGATTACCCTGAAAAAGAATTACCTCCAAATACAACATTACCAATTACCATTACATCTATCGGTGAAACGAGAGGATTTTGGAAGTTTGATATTCCCGTGAAACAATTAGAGAATAAAAAAATTAACTCGCAGCAGTCAATTAGCAGCGAGGACCAACAGCATACATTTAACTTTGAAAATATTACAATCGGTAAAGGAGCAACAACGATTGACTACAAAGTAATTTATCCGCTTGTAGGCGAGAACGACTTAGCACGAATCCACAAAATAACAGATGATAAAGGGAACGAAATTGATATGTCTACTTCAGGGATTGAATTTGGCAGAAAAAAAGTAGGCGATCATGTAGAATCTGCAGAGCGTTCGATTTTCGAGAAAATTCCTGACAGTGCGGAATTTATTACGATATATCCTGTTGTCCGATTATCAGAAAAACGAGCGATTGTAAAGCTAGATGAAAAAACACCATTTGAAATTAAGAGCACGCGCAGTGATTTCAAAATAATTGTTAACCACATCCAGCATAAGAATCAGCGGCTAATTGTGAATTACACACTTCAAAATGTCGATACAAAACATATATCTATGGACGAATTAATCAATTTTGGCGAGGCAATGAATCTAACGGATTCTTCGTACGTGAATCATGATATTGTACCGCGTGGACATAATGTAAAAGGAAGTACCGTGAAAGTATTAGATAAGGAAAAGCTTCAATTTGAAGGAACGTTCCAATTAGATGGGAAATATGGTGTAGAGAATTTCAGTTTAAAGGATTACGTATTAGAGGTACTGATGTCGCCGTATCACCCAAATAAAACATTACCGCCTGTTCAAATTAAAGTAAAATAAAGCAATACTTCATGATTTTACGTGCAATTGGTTATAGTAACAAAAGAACGATAACCAAGGAGGCTGCAACTATGGATAACAGTAGTAATTTTGTAGAGAAACTGCACGATACGCAGGAGAAAGCAGAACGAAATAAAAAACGCCAAGGTAACGGAAATCCGGGCAAAAAGAAGCCAAATAAAACGCATAAATAAGAGATAAGAAAACCCATCTTCTGTATTGAAGGTGGGTTTTAAACATTTTAGTGTGTTGCATTCGTTTTTTTTCTGCGAATGTATAGAAAAGCCAAAGCGGCAAGAACGGCAAAAATGATTAATACAACTAATAAAACAAGCCCATAACGGTGAACATAATGGGCGATTAGATGCCAGTCTTTCCCGAATTGTAATCCTAATTGAATAAAAGTAAAGCTCCATATGAATGCTCCTAGATAAGCGTACAGACAAAATGTCCGAATACGCAGACTGGAAATGCCGGTTAAATAGGCAGTAACATGCCGCACACCTGGAATGAAGTAGCCAAAAATCAGTAAAGGAGGACCGATTTTTTGAAAGAGAGTTTGTGTTCGAGCAATTTTGCTTTCTGTAATGTGCATTTTAGGGCCAAATTTCTTTAAGAAGGGAAGCCCAAGTCTTTTTCCTAATATGTAACTAAGCGAAATACCAACTGCCGAGCCAAACCATGCGCTTAATAAGGCGATAAAGAAGTGCATTTTCCCTTGAAATATATAATATCCTACAAAAGTTAATAACGTTTCATCTGGTATTGGTAATCCGATAATTCCCCCAACTAATGCCATGATTAGTCCGAAATATCCATAATGCGAAATGACATAATTTAAGTGCTGTTCTATTTGTGATCACCGTCCGTTTCATCTGCAATAAGAACTGTTGTATATGTCTTTTAGTTTCACCTAATTACGTGTAATCATTACTATATTTCTTTATTATAGTGAATCTTGTTTCAGAGCCAAAAATAAACGTTGTTAATTTGTAACTACTCAGTTA
>NZ_JBALLY010000056.1:0-8826 GCF_036963045.1 Bacillus sp. JJ864
AGTTGTAATTATATATAAGCAAAAAGCTTTCTTTTTGGGAGGGCAAGAGCATCTGGCCATGCATAGAAACGGTTAGGGCCTTTTCCTTCCACATGCGGGGGTTAAAACAAAGGGAGAAAGCGAGTGCGAGTCATGTTGTATTCTGCATAGCAGCGACTTAGATGTAATTTATATAGGAAACAGCACTTTCAGGTGCAAAAAAAGATGTGCTCTTTGGCACATCTTTTACACAACCTTATTACGATGTAAAGAAATATGAAATACTGTAGTTTGGATTAATAAAACAAGAAATAATACATATAGCGGATATTCTGGGATGATTCGATTAAATAGTGGATAAAAAACTAACGATGCAGCTGCACAAGGTATAATAAAACATAATGAAAGAAATGTAGTGCGACACGCTTTTGCCGTCAATATTTCTTCTCTCTCATCTTCACTTGGAAATAATAACGGAAATGTCCAAAATGATAATTTCTTATATTTCTTTTTTTGTACCTTATAACCAACGAATATCCCTACCCCTATAATCAACATCAATGTAATTGGCGTTAGATTCATCGTAACAGTCCACGTTTGCTTTTCGGTACGGATGATATTTGCAAGTTCCATAATGATATGAAAACAATCCACAAATCCCCAACCAGCTATAATGAGTATAGCCATATTTATTACATATGAAAGACCCATTCTATTCATTTTCTATCTCCTCCTTTTGCAAGACAAATACCTCTTCCATCTGCATACCAAATACATTGCAAATCATGAGCGCTAATAATAATGATGGTACATAATCACCCTTTTCAATAGCAGCGATCGTTTGTCTCGTTACACCTACCTTTTCAGCCAATACACTTTGCGAAAAATGAAAACGGGCTCGCAGTTCTTTTACTCGATTGTTAATGGTCAATTTTACCACCTCTTACCATTATTGTATGCTAAACTTCACAAAATGTAAACTCAACTTAACATTTAATAACAAAAAAATCTACTTTGCCTTTGCAAAGTAGATTTTTACTTTAATCTAAAATAGTAACGCGAACTTTTTTTACGCCCCACTTACTAGATGCTGCTTTATCTGGAACGAAAACATCAATTTTATACCCTTGAATTGCACCACCAGTATCAGCAGCAATCGCTTCACCATATCCTTCTACCCATACACGTGATAATGGCGGAATAACTGCTGGATCAACTGCAATTAATTTTAAATTTGGATTAGCAGTTAAATCATATCCTCCATATCTGGAGTATACATGCTCTCCCGGCTGTTTCCCATTTTCTGCTGGATCGTTCGTATAAGCTGTAGCTGTTACGAAAATTTCACGTCCCCCGCCTTTTGCTGGCTTTTCTGGAACTGTATTGTTTACTGCCTGTGCTTGTGACTGTTCTTTCTGCGCTTTTTCACGATCTGCAGCTGCTTGTTGTTCACGAGCAATTGTATCTTGTACACCCTTCATATCTGCTTCAATCTTTGCTTTTTCTTGCGCAGCAAGTGTAAGCTGACTAGAAATTTGATTATATTTTGCTTGTACAGATTGTAAATTATCTTGACGTTTCTTTAAGTTTTCTTGTAAATCAGCTTGTGCTTTTGCTAATTTTTGTTTATCGCCCTCTAAAGACTTTTCTTTTTCATCAATTATCTTTTTATCGGCTTCAATTTGGCGAAGATCTTGTTCTTGTAAACGAAGAATCTCTTTATCTGCATCCATAATCGTAGAAACTGCAGTCATACGTTGCAGGAAATCTGCAATGTTTTTTGAATCTACAATTACTTCTACTACTAAACTTACATTTGAGCTGTCTTGAACAGAGACCATACGTTTTTTCATAATATCTTTACGCATAAGTACTTTTTCTTCTAAATTAATAATCTCTTGCTTTTTTTGCTCAATTTGTTTATGCGTTTCATTAATTTTACGCTGAATTGCATCTTGTTCTTCTTTATTTTTTGTAATTGTATTATTTAAGTCCGTTAATTCTTTTTGAATTCCTTCAATGTCTTTCATTACAGCTTGTTTTTCTTGTTCCTTTTGCTGCATGTCATTATTGTTATTTTGCAATTGCTGCTGCATGTTGTTTAATTTCTCGTCGTTTGACTCAGCTTTTACAGCAACTGTACCACTGAAACAAATAAATCCAGCTAATACAAGACTACTGATACGCTTAAAATAGTTCATAATCCGACTCCCTTCTCTTACATTTATACATGATTTGTTTTACAGTTTGTTTACAAACTCATTAAATACAGTTTATTTTTCATGACGAAATATAACGAATCATGAAAAAATTGTAATAAACTTATTCAAATATTTTTTAATTTTTATATAGATATATTTAAAAATAATGCTACAATTTCAATATAAAGTGAAAAATTTCTAAGTAGGGAGTTTCCTTATTCTTCATTGAACAAATCGGACTCTTATAATCAGTTTTCTAGTTATTCCTTTTTATTTATCTGAATTTTGGGATATTTTACCACCACTTGCAAGCAGCAGGATAAAATGAACTTTAAAAAATCTCACTACCTATTATGAAAATAAAATTACAGAAGCTTGGAGAGAAGACTATGTTTACAAAAAGCAAATCACTGGAAAAAGAAATTGCTCAGTTACAAAATCAAGTACAGGAATTAGAACATCAGTTACATGAGAAAGAACAAGAACACAAAAAGGTCATCACTTCATTACATGGAAACGTCTTAGCTATTGTCAGTGAACATGAAGAAGTCAATCGCCAACATCATACGCTACAAAATCTAGTTCAACAGTTAAGTGACTGTTTTAACAGCGTAACGACAAGTACAAACCGTTCCAACGAGCTGAACAATGATATGCTTCACAAAGAACAAGGGCTTATTCAAGCTATTGAAGAAATTGTAACATGTTCAAATGAAGGAAAAGATTCCGTTCATGGGTTACTTACTGTTATTAACAAATTAGGTGAGCAGTCACAACGTACGTCTAATAGTATGAATCACTTAAGTGAGCGCTCAAAAGAAATTGAACAAATTGTTGAAGTGATTCAAAATATTGCTGCTCAAACAAACTTACTTGCTTTAAATGCAAGCATTGAAGCTGCTCGTGCTGGTGAACATGGAAAAGGATTTGCAGTCGTTGCCAACGAAGTTCGAAAACTTGCTGAAAGCACTGCTGAAAGTACAAAAAATATTGGAGATTTAACAAAGAAAATTCAAGAAGAAATTGAAAAAGCATATGAAAATACAAAAGATAATCTTCACCTTGTTGATGAAGGTGTTGAAGTAAGCGCAGATACAAATGCAAAAATTGAAAACATCTTAACGATGGTACAAACATTACAAACAGGCGCTACAAATGTGATTGAATCAATCGAACAGCAAAAACATTGTAACGAAGACGTATTACGTGAGTTTACAAAAACACAACACATGTTCAAAAAAGTAAATGATACTCTAGTAAAACATATCAATGACTCTCAAAAAGTAGATACAAAATTATCTACAAGTCTAGAAGCACTAATTTGAACAAAGAAATAATAGAAAGCCTGAATCGATAGGTTCAGGCTTTTCATTATTCTGTATCTCACTTCATTTTTTGTAAAAAATTGTCGTTATCCTTACATTTACTCTGTTTTTTCTGAATAGTATTATATTTTATATAAAGTGAAACTTTAATCAGTGGGGGTTTTCTTCATCCCCCACTGATTATCAGCCCTCACCAATCGGGCTTTTACGGGCAGTTTATCTCCCACCTAACTTCTTTAGAAAAGCGGAAGCGGCTCGCTCAGAATCGCAGGACGCCCGCGCCCCTGACAGAGAGGCGCTTTTTGCCTCGTCCGAGGGGGCGAAACGACCGGAGATTCTAGCCGCTAGAGCTGGACAACAAAGAAATGTGGAAGTGGCTCGTCCAGAATGTGAGGGGGATGGAGCTTCTGACGTAGAGGTGTTTTTTACCTCGTAGGAAGAAGCGAAGCCACCGAACATTCTAGCCACTGGAACTGGACAATGCTTTTGCAGAATTTTGAGGTGGGAGTATTACTGCCCACGAATAGCGGGATAAATACTTTTTGCTGAATCCGTATGGAACGGAGGAACCGTTATTGTAAGCAATGGCTTACTAGGGGTGAATCATAACAGTAGGGTACCCTTCAAGGCCCGAACCCGACAGCTAACTTCGTAAGCATAACTGGAGGGATTACTTATGTTATGACTGAAGAAAAACGATACTTATCTTATTACTTTACTACTAAGAAAAAGAGGGATCCGTTATGTTCATTGTGACCAACATGCTTTATATAAAAAGAAATTGCGAAAAAGAAGTACTAACAACATTACAACAATATTACCCAACTCCTAATACGCTAGGTTTTATTAATATAGAAGTTTCCTATACAAAACATGAGAGGGATCATACAGAATTCTTCATTCGCACATTATGGAAAACGCAAGAGGATTATCGGGAATGGCTCACTTATAAAAAGAAATCTACTACTATTACGTGGCAGCAGCAAATTCAACCGTATATCATTTCTTCCAAGTCCAATGCAGCTCAGCTCCATCAGTAAACTAACAAAAAAAGCATGGAAGTCATATAACTTCCATGCTTTTTAAAATTAATATACTTTCTTTTCCTGACAGTATAAGTGAATCACATGTTCATTTTTCTGAAACACATCATGTGTTATATTAACAATGCTAAAATTACGTTTTTCTTGCTCTTTCTCATCTTTAAAAAAGACTTGTTCTCCTTCTTTAAATTGCCATGCACTAGTAAACGTTGTTACATACTCTCCATTTACTAAAAACATTTCATATTTCATCATTTGTGACCTCCCCCTTATCCCCGAATCAATTCTCAAAATTACTCTCATGCCATATCTAAATTATAAGCTGTTTAAAATGGAATTCAATATTATTCTAAACACTAAGTAGGATAACTATAGTTCTTATGGAAGTATCACTTTATGCCTTCATTAAACAAAAACATTTTTGCCAAATATGGATTTAAAAACATTGCTGTTGGATCTACTATTTGCCTCACCTCTAAAAAATCATGCAATTTTGGATATACTTGTTGCAACGTATCATATGTCATTGTATGCATTTTCCCCCAATGCGGACGTCCTTCATACTTTTGAAAAATCCGTTCTACTGCTTGAAAATAAGGAGTGTACTGCATCCCTTTGTACATATGAACCGCAATATAAGCAGAATCTCTTCCATATGACGGACTAAGCCAAATATCATCTCCTTTTGCATAGCGACATTCAATAGGAAAATGTACTTGAAATTTTTTTTCGTGAATGAGATGATAAATTTCCACTACTGCTTCTTTCATAGATTCTGCTGGAATACTATATTCCATCTCATAGAAACGGACATTACGAGCAGTTGTAAACACCTTATAACTTGGACCTACGATTTTGGTATTTGGTACTCCCTTTGCTGATAATTGACTAACACTTTTACTTATGGAAGGAAAAAAGCGACAGCTCTCTGATAACAATGCAAAAGCCATATTTTCGATTAAAGCTGTTTTGAGTTTATGCCACTTTAGTTCTCCTCCAACTTCTTTCGTTACGTTTGTAATTTTCACTTGAACATCTTCAGAATATGGAAAGATAAAGAATTCAAAATGACGATTCTTCTTATATTCTTCCAATTTACTCATAACAGTAGCAAATGATTCTTTTTTACTTTCATAAGCAAGAGAATATGCTGGAATGACTTTTAATTTAACTTTTACAATAATACCTAGCATACCAAGTGACAATTGAAACCCCTTCCAATATTGTGGATATTCTTTTTCGGAACACGTGATCACTTCTCCTGATGCAAGAACAGCTGTTACTTCCACAACTTGTGTTGCTAAATTTCCCAATGAAATCCCCGTTCCATGCGTTCCTGTACTAATTGCCCCAGCAATAGACTGTGCATCAATATCCCCTAAATTCTCTTGTGCATATCCGTTCTCTTGTAATATTTCACCTAGCTGAGACAGCTTTGTACCTGCCCATACTTCTACGATTAATGTTTGTGGATCAATCTCGCTAATCCCTTGTAATTCATCTAAAGAAATTAAAATCTCTTCCGTTTGAACAAGTGGTGTAAACGAATGCCCCGAACCAACTACACGAATACGCTTTCCAACTTCTTTTGCAAATTTTACAGCCTGAGCAACCCCTTCAATGCTTTTCGGATACATCGTATGCTGCGGTACTCCTTGTACATTCCCTGTCCAATTTCGCCACTGTCGTCCCCTTATAGAAAGCATTGTCCATCCCCCCGATATGTTCGATACTTTCCTACTACTTCACCACCAGAAATACGATATAAAAAAGAAAATCTTTCACATAGCTCCCCTGCTTTACTATGCCGAAACACAATCCCCTCCCCCATTCTTAATTGCTCTGTTCCTTCATAGTAAACAGGTGTTTGCACTTCACCTGCTCCTTCTAATGGAAGTAATTTTGCATCGCTTGGCATATACGGCTGCGGTTGCTTATCCTTTCCAGTCATTCCCGATGCAATATATCCTCCACCTAAACAGGTATAAACATGGGGTTCTGGCTGACGGACAATTGGTAATACAAATCCAACTGCTGGCTCAAATGCAATGTCTTTATAATAGTCAAAAAGTAGCGGAGAATAAAAAGCAGACCCAACCGTAATTTCTGTAACAGACTCATCTTGAACGGTTGTCTTTATACTCCCTGTTCCTCCGCCATTTACAAAACGTAATGAAATTCCTTTTTGCCCTAATGCTTGTACAATTAACCCTCGTCTGTTTGCAACTTCTCTTACTGAACGTCTTTTTAAATAAGAAACCACTTTATTTTGGAAGTTTTGTTTTGGTACATTATCCCCTACACCTGCAATCTGTGCTTCATAACCCATAACACCATCTATTTTCAAACAAGATGATTGTAAAACCCTATCAACTACTGGTAATACTTGTTCTACAGTACGTAAAGGAGACCGTTTTACTCCAAAATGAAAGCCCAAAAAACGACTGCTCATATCAATATCAAAACAAATACGAAACGTTCCTTCTACTTGCAATGCAATATGCTCCAAATACAGAATGTGCTCTTCGCAATCTACCATGCAAGTAATCTTGTATCCTTGTTTTGTAAGTATACTTATTTTCTTCAAAGCCTCTTCATCCCAAATCGGATATCCAAGCAATAAATCATCAAATCCCTGTTCAATTAAAAACAGAACTTCCACTGATGAGTAACACATAATTCCTTGAAAACAAGCATGTGATTGTAAAATTTTCTTCATCACTGAAACAGAGCGCAGTGATTTACTCGCAATCCGAACACGTTTTCCTTTATGAAGCTGAATAATAGATTGAATATTTCTCTCTAATGCATCTTCATTAAGAAATGCACATGGCATGGAAAGCCCTTGAAATGTTCTACGATCCACATCTCGCCCTCCCCTTGTATATATTTCTTATATATATATTGGAAAGAAAGTGAAATTTTCCTCTTCAAAAGAAAAAAAGTTCCTTCTCATCGAAGAAACTTTTTTCACATATTATATAGAGAGTGTTGTCCCCCCTATTCGTTTATTACTAACATTATGAATAAATGATATAATCTATTTTTATGTTATGTAATAAATTAATTGAAAAGGTGAGAAGGCATGGAGAAATGGCTTACACTTCGAGAAATTGCTCGAAATACATCTATACCTATTCAAACGGTAAAACGCTATGTAGAGGATTATCAATCATGTTTAATTATGCGTAAAGAAGAAGAAGTTTATCTTTTTCATGAAACATGTATTTCTACACTACAAGAGGTTAGACAATGGTATAAAAAAGGAAGGAATAAAGAAGAAATCAAAATGATTTTGACCAAAGCTTATAACAATCCCACGACAACGGTAGTTAAGAGGAGTACATGTAATGATGACCCTCTATTATTAGAAATACATCAACATTTTGAAAAAGAAAATAATGTTCATCAAGATCTTTTGAAGATGCTTCAGAAACAAAGCAAAGAGATAAGTAAGCTACAGCAAAAATTAAATGAACATTTAGAACAAAAAGAACGTATCGCAATAGAAGAAAGAGATCGTACATTAGCACAATTACTTAGAGAGATGCAAAATGTAAAAAGAGAAATAGCAAAATCAAAGAAAAAACCTTGGTGGAAAGTTTTCTTTTTTGAAAAGAACTGAAATTACATTTATATACATATTTATTTCTTAATTCGCGGGCAGCATGACCTCCACTGATTAAAGTTTCACTTTATTTTTAGTGGAATCACGTATGTTTTCCTTTCTTGTTGAAAATGCTAGACTTTTTTTGACGATTTTATTATGTTAAATATTGTGCACAAAAAGGAAAGCTCAAATTTGAGCGTTGGGAGTAGTTTATGACAGAAAATAAACAACAAAAACGCTTAATATTCTTGCTAACTGTTGTGTTGGTTGCAGTATTCCTATGCGTTAGTTGTCAAAACAAGAAAACAAGTTTGAAAAAGTCCCATGATGATGTAGCGAATGTACATGAGAATAAATATTCTGAAAAATCAAGTGAGAGTGATTCTTCTAAAGTAGAAGTTAAAAATAGTATTTCTAACCAATCACAAAATGAAAACCCTCCGAATTCAGAAAATGAAAGTAATATTTCGAAACAATCAATTGAGACAGATCACACTAGTAATTCACCTCAAAATGAGGACGATAGAGATTCAGATGAGAAAGTTTTTTCTAACGAAGTACAGAAGGAATCTACCTTCGTTAGGCTAGAACAAACGGACAATAATCGCAATTTAAACAACATGAATAATTTAATACAACCAGCACAAGTTAGTGAGGTACAGGAAAAA
>NZ_JBALLY010000056.1:9034-20028 GCF_036963045.1 Bacillus sp. JJ864
GAAGCCGAAAAGCGGGAAGAAGCTAGAAAGCTGGAAGAAGCTAGAAAGCAAGAAGAAGCTAAAAAACAAGAGAATAAAAGTCATGTACTAAATGCGTTTGAAAAACGTGTTGCTGAGCTAGTTAATGTAGAACGAGCGAAAGTGGGCTTATCTCCATTACAGATAGATACAGAGCTTAGTAAAGTAGCACGTATAAAATCAGAGGATATGTTGAAAAATAATTATTTTTCTCATACTAGTCCAGTTTATAATTCACCATTTGACATGATGACACGTTTTGGTATTTCCTATTCCGCAGCAGGTGAAAATATTGCTAAAGGGCAACAAACACCAGAAGTAGTTATGGACGCTTGGATGCACAGCCCAGGGCATCGTGCAAATATTTTAAATGAGAATTTCACTTATATAGGTGTTGGCTACGTGGCACAGGGAAATATTTGGACGCAACAATTTATCAAAAAATAAATAAAAATTGTTGATAAACTCGAGTTTTTAGCAAAAAACTTTTTTGGATTTAAATTATGAAACGAATTCAACCGTTTGATAATGGTATTCCACAAAAGTTTTGAACGACAGAAGTCATTTTTACGAATGGCTTCTGTTTTATTATTGTAAGCGGCAAATATTCCCCACCTCCAATTTGTAAA
Organism: Bacillus sp. JJ864; assembly: GCF_036963045.1. Taxonomy (NCBI): domain Bacteria; kingdom Bacillati; phylum Bacillota; class Bacilli; order Caryophanales; family Bacillaceae; genus Bacillus; species Bacillus sp. JJ864. The sequence continues at coordinate 9,682 of NZ_JBALLY010000056.1, forward strand.
TAACTCATGAGATAATCTCCTTACATACTATATAAATACAAATTAAAAACTCTCTTTCTTTTTAAGCGGATGAGAGCATCTGGCCATGCATAGAAGTGATCATGTTGTATTCTGTATAACAGCGACTTATACGTTGAAGAATTTAAATAGATTAATATAAGTATAGTGAAGACATGTAAAATCTATTTTTCACTGTCTTCTAATACCTTTCCTCCTCTATAATCCAATGCGCAAATTTCCAAACATACCAATCAATTTCATTGCGGAGAAAATTAGCATTATGTCATAATAGCACAAGAGAGGTGAAAGAGTTGAAGTACTTTATTTATTTTATTGTTATCATCGCATTTTTCGATACATTTTCACAGTTACCAATTATGAGTACATACGCACAAAATCTAGGCGGAACTCCCCTTATTATCGGTCTTGTCGTTGGAATGTACTCATTTGCTAATATGATAGGTAATATTATTGCAGGTGCCTCTGTTGATAAATATGGACCAAAAAGAGTTCTTTATATTAGCATGGGCATTACAAGTTTCATAGTTTTATTGTATATCTTTGTTCAAAGCGGAGAACAGCTTATTATCGTTCGTTTTCTGCACGGATTTAGTGACGGTTTCTTAATACCAGCCGCCTTCACTTTCTTATCAAAACAAACAAAATCAACGAAACAAGGGAAAGCAATGGCTATATCTGGTGCAGCCGTTGGAACAGCAGCAATTATCGGTCCCGCTTTTAGTGGGATTATGAAAGCGAAGGCTGGTATCCACTGGGTCTTCATTACCGTTTCTATCTTAATGGTACTTGGTACAATGATCTCGCTTTTCTTACTGCCAAATCATGTAACAAGAACAAAAACCTCACGGATGCAAATGATGAACAAGGAAGAGCTGCTCGAATTATTAAAGTTCGAACCATTATTACAAGCATATATCGGTGCTTTCACCTTAATGTTTTCACAAGGAATTGTCACATATATGCTACCTGTAAAAATAGAAGCCTTAGGACTAAAAACATCTACAACAGGAATGATGCTCAGTGTTTTTGGAATTACTGCAATCCTCTTCTTCTTACTACCTACAAATCGAATATACGATTTCTTTAACCGTCAAAAAATGATGGTCATTGGTATTGCAGTGATGGCACTTGCGCTATCATTGCTTGGTATATTTACAACAAAAGGCATGCTTTTCGTTGTAATGATGATTTACGGAATTGGATTTGCCATCCTCTTTCCTTCTATTAACGCCTTACTTGTTGAAAATACAACAGAAGACAATCGCGGAAAAGCATTTGGATTATTCTATGCCTTCTTCTCATTAGGCGTTGTGGCCGGCTCATTTACAATTGGAGCAATCGGCGCTTCACCGAGCGTAAGCTTTGTAATTGGAACAGCTTTCTTGCTTACCTTTGCTTCAACAATTTATGTACGAGGAAGATTTAAAAAAACAATGATGGGATAAACTCCATCATTGTTTTTTATTTTGAAAAGCAACACTTTGCTGACAGCAGTAGCCCTTCCCATAAGCAAGAATCCAAGCCAAAAATAGAATCGCTTTCGACAATTCCCCCGGAAATATTTTTTCTCTCCACATAACTCGATAAAATATTTAAGTATTTATTCGAAGCTGAATGTTTAAAATAAAAAAGCACATTCTCACAATAAAAAGAATGTGCCTTCTAAAAAAACATAAAGTATATTAATCTATTAATCTATTTATCTATGAATCCAAACTGCGCCTGCAGACTTATCTTCTGCTTGTCCTACAACTTGGAATTTCAATCCAAGTTGCGGAACTTTACGACCTGCATCTGGAATTGCACTATTGCTATATGTTTTCAAATCATCAAATGTTGTTACTCCCGGTAAACCTTGATAATCGAAAACACCACGAACAGCTGAGCTTACTTTCCATGCTGGTGTTTCTAATGTTGTATGAATATCATCTCCCTTTGTACTATAATAAGCTTTCTTACCAAATGCTGGTGTAATCGTCTTTACATCTTTATCTGGTAAATTCACTCGTACAATACTCGGACGTTTCGACTTTGTTACACTTTGATCTAAATATGTGGCGTATCCCATACCTCGATTTAATTTATTGTAGTCTACTTCAACAATATTTGCCCAGTTTCCGCCCATATTCTTTTGTAGGAACTCTTTATTTTGCGGTGAAAAACTTGTTGGTTCTGTCCCAGCAATCTTTCCAGTCCAACTTCCCCCACTCATCAGAGACCATGCTTCAACTGGCGAACCCTCACCTGTATCTTTTGTATCATATTCATCTGGTAATCCTAAATCATGTCCAAATTCATGGGCAAATACACCAACCGCACCGTCTTCTGGTTCAATCGTATAATCAAATGCAGCTATCTTTCCATCCCAATCTGGAACTGTTGCTTCTGTTCCTCCAATGGCATATGGTTTCTGACCTAGCTTAGAACGATGTGACCAGATTGCATCATCTCCAAGCTTTCCACCACCGGCTTCTTGTCCAACACCTGCATGAACGACCATTAAGTGATCAATCACACCATCTGGCTCATTGTAATTCCCATCACGATCATTATCATAGCGGTCAAACTGGTCAAAATCAGCTAAATTAAGTGCACTTTCTGCCGCCGCTTATAATGCCTCTTTTACAAGATCACGTGGGCTTAAAGGTCCTTTATTATCGTGACCACTCTTTTTATCAGCCCCATAATCTGCTGCTTTTCCTGGAACTGTAAGCCACTTAGTTACATAACCATCAACAGTATAACTTCCTCCAGATTGTTCTTCATAATATTGTTTAAATGTCTTTACTTTAGAGCCATCAATTGAACTACCCCCACTTATCGGCTAACGCCACTTGAAGTGGGGGATTCTAGAACCCCTTGTTCCGATGACAACAGGTTCCGAAACCTCCTCCGTTCAACAAGAGAAGTTCTCTATACCGTCAATCCGAAGTATCCATAGATGACCCATTTCTGCCCCTGTATAAGCAGACAAAAAAAGGTACGCCCTCCTCTTCAAGCGGCATAGAGGAGAGAACATAAGGCAATGCCCCCAGCTTCCTAGACCACATCATCTGCTCTGGTGAAAGGAGTAAAAGACTGGTACCTTGTGTTCTGTTTTGTATCGTTAAGAAGTAGGTCGAGTAACCCGTAATCTCATCCTTTATACGCAAGCAATTTGCGCATTCCTTTTCTTTCTTCTTCCGTTAGCTCCATATGAGAGCCATTTATACCATCATGAGGCCGATTTACATCAAACAACGTATACAATACATGTGTACGAACAGCTAGTTGTTTGTTCCATATGTTCCATATGTTCCATTGTTTCCAATGATGCATGTTCGTTAGATCCATATAGGTTTTGAACACGCTCGGTACCTTCTCTTGATAACCTAACCCGCGTCTCCCAATCGTGAAAGCAGCTGCTTGATGAATGGAGATGCCAAATTTGCGCATATACTTGATTTTTCCGGAAATCGATGTGTACGCTGGGTTTACTTGCTTTACATCCACCCCCATCTTGTTTGCCCGGTTTTGGATCGCATCTATCATCTTTCGGTACGCAAACATACTTTTCCTTCGATTTTTCTTCTTGCTATCGTACTTGTTCCCCGTTTTCGAGAGCGTAGTGTCCAGCTTCTCGAGCACAATTGGTTTGTTCTTTCGGACAGCCAATTCGACAAGACGAATCGCCTCTGCTTCTAAAATTTTTGTAATAGCACCGGAACATTTCCCCTCTAAAGAAAAAGAAAGAATGCCGCTTTCGAGATAGTTTCCATCTTTCGAAACATTTCCCCAGGCCAAATGATCGTAGTTACAATCTACTCCAATGACACCGTCACTTGTACTAAAGTTGATGTAAGAATTGCTTTCTACATCTACCATACATTTGATGAGGTAATACGCTCCGTAGTCTTCAATAGACCAAGAAATCGGCTCACCGTACTTCTTTTTTTGTTTACACGCAATTTGTCCGGCTACTACATGATTGACGATGTCTTGTCCATACGGAAACATCAAAAATGGGAAAGTCCACACGTTTCCATGTATAGAGGTAAAAGAGAGTTCCTGTTTTTCGATATTGTATTGAAAAACAAAGTTACCATAGCGAGCATCTTTGCGGCCGAAAATCATCATCTGTTTGTTTCGAGCCGCAGAAAAAAGGGGTTTCCATCCTTCATGATGTGTTACAAATTCTTCTTTTGTAAACTGAGATCGAAACAATTTTTTTGTGCCAAACACAGCACTTGGAACATGTTCTTGTAGCTTTTCTTTCTTTTGTTGCAGGCGATCGAATCGGTGCTTCAACCGTCCGATTTTTGCCTTTATGTTCTTGATTTTTTGATCCAAATGGCCATGTTCAAAAGAATAGAAGGTCAGCCAAATCATCGTTTTCTTTGGAAGAAAAAGGGATATAATCCCACTTGGTTGGATGGTAAAAGAAGTATTTTTAGGAAATTTCGGTTTCCCTTTCTTAAAACTCTCTTTCACTTTTTTCATCTTGGTTAGATAGGAGCGTTCAGATTTGAGTTTCTTCTTGAGGTCTTTGATTTTCTCATCAATTTGTTGAAGATGGAGTATTTGTTGTTCTTTTACAGCGGAGAATAGGGCAATCGCTTCTTGCCGAGCACTATTGGCATAATAGTCGTTAAGACGAAAGCGTTTCTTTAAGACAATTTGTAGACTTTCATTATGCAGATTTCGGCTCCAGCGCTTTTCACGAATCAAAGTTTGAAAGGCAAAACGTTTCGCTTGATTGAAAATGTGCAAAACATGAGACAATTCGTTCACAAGTGCAGTTGGTAAGGTATGTTTATACACCCTTTGAGAGAAATAGGTTTTCCTCATTTTCCTTCTTCACCACCAAACAAGAACATTCGTTCCTTTTCTGGTTCTATTTTATACAATCCAGGAAGCGATTTCAACAAATACATGAGATTTTACAGAAAAATTTCATGTGTATGAGAATCAGACAGAAAAAGGAGCTGCAAGAGCCCCCATTCATCCCCTCCTTACCGCTGGGCTCTGCCCTTCACGCGTTTGAAGAAGAGGTCTTCTGGGATAAAATGATAAAAAAATGGCTCAACATTTACGTTGAGCCATTTTTTTATTTTATTAACCTTGTGTTTTTTCCCAGTCAGCTAAGAATTTCTCAATTCCTTGATCTGTTAATGGATGTTTCACTAATGAAGCGATAACATTTGCTGGAATTGTTGCGATATGTGCACCGTTTAACGCTGCTTCTGTTACGTGAACAGAGTGGCGTACAGATGCCGCAATGATTTCTGTTGGAATACCATGAATCGCGAAGATATCAGCAATTTGACGAATTAAGTCCATGCCGTTATGACCGATATCATCTAAGCGACCTAAAAACGGAGATACGTACGTTGCACCAGCACGTGCTGCAAGTAATGCTTGTACTGCTGAGAATACTAATGTTACGTTTGTACGAATTCCTAAATCAGAGAACGCTTTTACTGCTTTTAAACCTTCTGTTGTCATTGGTACTTTTACAACAACGTTTGGTGCGATTTTCGCTAATTCTTTTCCTTCTTCAATCATTTTATCTGCTTCTAGGCTAATAACCTCTGCACTTACAGGTCCTTCTACAACACTGCAAATTTCACGAATACGCTCATGGAAATCTACGCCTTCTTTTGCAACAAGAGATGGGTTCGTTGTCACACCTGCTAATACGCCAAGGTCATTTGCCTCTTTAATTTCGTCAATGTTTGCTGTATCAATAAAAAATTTCATGTTTTTTTCTTCCTTTCTGAATGTAAGTATGTGTTTATTTTTTCTTAATACGGTCTAATTCAACCAAAATAATTTTTATTTTTTTCCTTTGCCACACTTACTACCGATGTAACTGCATTGGAATCCGTTGAAATGATACCGATTACACATTGTTTTTAAACGAGGTTTTGTACATCGACTACTATTCATTTTACGGTAATATTAGCAAACGCTTCCAACATTCCGTAACGAACAGAAATGATTACTGTCATACACGTTACAAGAATTATCAAAGCAATAACTAAAAGTAGTTGTCAGACGTCTGTCCATAAAAACGAATATAAAGCCCCTAAAAACATCATTGTTGATAAAAGGTGCTATTTTTCTTTCCTCAATGATGAGACCGTTTACAATTCTAATAATAAAATCAGCAAGCAATCCCACTCCTATTGCAAAGAATAAATCCATACCAACAATAAGTGTACGTCATAATGCTAAAATAGAACGTACCGATAAGTCAATACCTCTACAGTAAAATTACGCTAAAAGTCATAATTTCAAATGCATTTGACAGTTCAATATATGCTAATTAAAACTTTACCATCCTACAATCATCTGTACTTCTCGTAATTTATCTCTTGATGGCATACCACCTTGAGCTCCTAATTTTGTTACAGAAAGCCCGGCTGCAATGTTTGCAAAACAAATCGCTTTTTGCAATTCTTCTCCTTCTGCGATCGCAACTGCTAATGCACCATTAAATGTATCTCCAGCTCCTGTCGTATCGACAACTTCAACAGAAATGCTTGGTACATGAACTAGTTCTGTGCCATTATGGAAGCGAACACCGTTTCCACCTTCCGTCATCAACAATTTATTAGGATATTTTTCAAGAAGTGATTCCATCGGTGATGTAAAGTCATCTAGAACAATTCGACATTCATGCTCATTTGGTGTAATGTACGTTGCTTTTTGTAACACTTCCTCTGGCAATCTTTGCGCTGGAGCTGGATTTAAAATAACTGGAATTTGATGCTCTTCACAAATATTTAGTACATATTTTACTGTTTCAAGTGGAATTTCGAGTTGCAAAACAACCATATCCGCTTTCGTAAGAAGATCTTTTGCGCGATTTACAAGTTGTTCATTTACAGAACGATTTGCACCTTGTACAACGATGATACTATTATCTTCTTCAGCCAATACGATATGAGCAATGCCTGTTGTTTCATGCGTAACCGCTTCCACATATTCATTAAAAATATGCTCATTCTCTAAATTTTTTCGAACAAATTTTCCGTAATTATCATTTCCAATTGCTCCAACCATCGCAACATTTGCGCCTAAACGTGCTGCAGCTACAGCTTGGTTTGCACCTTTTCCACCTGGAACAGTATGAAATGCTTCCCCAATTACTGTTTCACCAGCTTTCGGGCGTTTTTTTGAGATGGCAACTAAATCTACGGAAATACTGCCAACCACTACAATATTTGGCAATCTCTTTCCCTCCTTACTGTACCGAATGCGATACGATCAATTGCTATAACCGGCACTTTAAAATTCATGTAATTACCGCTATTTTGCGGACTTTTTACAACAATAAAGTGAAACTTCGATCAGAAATACATAATACAACTGTATATCTTTGTTCATGAGCTACGTCTTTTTACCGTCCGGGCTACCTATGGAAAGAATGGATTTATGATGTTTGGACGATTAACTCGATTAAACGATAACTCTTATTCTATAGAGAACGTGCCACCGTACTTGGCTTATCATGCTCGCTTTACTTTTTGAAGTGTATCTTCATGCACATAGCCATTCCTTGACATGGTTGCAACAGATATCTCTGCTAGTTTAGCGGAGTCTTTTATCGTATACATTCTTTTCCCTTTCTATCATATGTAACCGTTTACGGAAATAATATAACGTATTCATGAAAATCCGTCAATTATTTGTAAATGACAAGATAACATCCAAAATCGCTCTCCCACTAGTAAAAATTGCGATTACATATAAAAAAGCATCGCCACTACTGGCGATGCTCTTTTTTATAATGAAACAGATACACTTGCATCTTTTTCTTCTTTTTCTTCTACTTCACTCTTTTGTTCTTCTGTTCCCTTTTTACGATCAGAAAGGTTAATTTTCTTCAAGAACAATGTAAATACAGCACCAACGAGAATAAATACTAATCCAGTTATAAATACATGGTGAAGAGAATCTAATAATGATGTCTTTAATACAGGCACAATGCTATTTGCAATTGGTTCTGGGATTTTCTTCAATGCTTCTGGACTAAATAACATTGAATATAGCCCTTGTGGATCTGTGTGAATCATATCTTTAAACTTCGTCACGATTTGCCCTGCTTGTGGTGGGAACGTATTCAATACAGGCACTAACTTATCTGTTAATACTGTACCAGATGTGTTATTCATAATGGAACCTAAAATCGTAATCCCAAATGTACCACCGATTTGACGGAAGAATTGACTTGATGAAGTTACAACTCCAAGATCTTTTTTCGGGAAGCTTTCTTGTAATGCTAATGTTAAAGTTGGCATTACAAGGCCCATTCCGAAACCAATAATCATCATATACGACGTTGCAACGAGCTTACTTGTATGCATATCCATAGTCGTTAACATCCCAAAGCCGCCAGCCATAACCAGCATCCCAGTAATAATTTGTGGTTTTACTCCAACTTTTAATACAAGCTGACCGCCAATAATACTCGTGATGATCATCGTGATCATCATTGGCGTCATAATCGTTCCTGATTCAGCAGCACTTACACCGACAATACCTTGCATAAAGAATGGAACAAACATGATTGCTCCGAACATTCCAATACTCATAAAGAAACCAATTGCATTTAATACTGTAAATGTACGATTTTTAAAGAAATGGACAGGTAAAATCGGTTCTTTTGCTTTTTTCTCGACCATCACAAAGCTTATAAGACCAATCACCGCAAGTGCAAATAACCCAATGATTTGCCAAGAATCCCAAGCGTAGTCTTTTCCGCCAAATGTTAATGCTAATAATAAGCTCACAACACCGACGATCATCGTGAAAATACCAGCGATGTCAATTTGAATTGGTCCAGTTTGTTTCTTCCCTTTTAAGCCAATTGCGATAAAGATTGTCGCTAAAATCCCAACTGGTAAGTTAATGTAGAATACCCATCTCCAGTTCATTGAATCAACAATCCAACCACCAATTTGCGGACCAATGACAGAAGCAAGACCATAAAGCGCTCCAAAAACCCCTTGCCATTTCGCACGTTCTTTTCCTGTAAACATATCCCCGATGATAATCATAGCCATCGGCATCATAATACCGCCGCCAAGCCCTTGAATAGCACGGAAAATAATTAATTCTGTCATACCATTTGCCATACCACAAAGCGCAGAACCAATCATAAAGACGATTAATCCTGTCATATATACAGTGCGGCGACCTAATAAATCGGCTAATTTACCAGCGATTGGTACAACCGTTGTTGATGATAACATATATGCTGTTGTTAACCATGTCATTAAACTTAATCCGCCAAGTTCACCGACAATACGTGGCATTGCTGTACCAACGATTGTTCCGTCTAATGCAGCAAATAACATTGCGATAACTAAACCAATTAACAACAACGTTCTATTTTGATTTGCTTGTTGTTCCATATAATCTCCTCAACTCTCTTTATTTTGTCTCTTTCTTCTCTGATGATTGACAAATAATTGCTTCTAGCTTCTCAAATAATCGCAACAAGTCTTCTCTCTCTTGTACTTCTAATTCGGAAAAATACTTGGCAATATGTTGATTACGAGCAATCATTGCCTCTTCTAGAACAGCTTTCCCCTTTGACGTTAACTCAATTACAACAACGCGACGATCAGTTTCATCATGATAACGTAGAACCAAATCTTGATCGATTAAACGATCAATCATGACTGTAATTGCACTCGGTTTCACATACATTTTCTTCGCTAATGTTGTTGCTCTTGATGCACCGTAATGATCTAAAATTTTTAAAATATAAAATTGCGGTGGTGTTAATCCAGATGACTGTAATTTCTCTAATAACTCCGTTTGCAATTTCTTGCTAATAGAAAATGCAAGAGCTTGAATTTTATCTATATGAGTCATGTCATTTTGCATATTCTCTACCCCTTATTTAAACAATGAAATATTTAACGTCTTTAAATATTAAACTTTATAACTAATAATGTCAATCATTTTGTTTCTTACAAAACTTCGTAATTTTTTCAGTAAAAAAATTACATAAAAACCCCTTTCTTTTTAAAGGGGCGAGAGCATCTGGCCGTGCATAGAAACGGTCAGAGCCTTTTCCTGCCACATACCGGGTTTTAAACAAAGGGAACAAGCAAGTAGCAGTCATGTTGTATTTTGTATAGCAGCGACTTATATGTCGAAAAATTAAAATGGATTTATATAAACGAAGTACTAGGATGATTTTTCCATAACAAAAAACTACCATTACTATGTATACAAAACATAGCAATGGTAGTCTTTACTTGTTTATCCCGCTATTCGTGGGCAGTAATACTCCCACCTCAAAATTCAGCGAAAGCATTGTCCAGTTCC
>NZ_JBALLY010000056.1:20216-34551 GCF_036963045.1 Bacillus sp. JJ864
TGAGGGCTAATAATCAGTGAGGGATAAAGCCCCCCACTGATTAAAGTTTCACTTTATGAAATCAATTCAATTGTTTCAATAATTTCGATGCTGTCCTTCACGGATTGCACAATTGTACAATTTTTCATCGCAAGCTTTAACGCCTTTTCTAACTGTTCTTGCGTGATTCCTTCTGCCTTTATTTTATAGTGTATGTGAACACTCTCCACTGGTTTTGACAATGTCTCACTTCTTCTTATTTCCGTTTCCATTGTAAATTCATGATACGTAATACGTTTTTTTTCTAAAATCGTTCGAAATACAATGGCACTGCACCCTGCAATTGAAGCAATGAGAAGTTCTAATGGTGTATACCCATTCTCTTTTCCAATTTGCAATTCACCATATGGAACCTTCGTTATAATTTCATCACGCTTGACTATTAGTTGCATATGTATTCTCCATTTCCATTTCTACCTTTTGCTGTCTCTTTTTATTTATATAATAATATATGTAGCAAAAAATAATAAATGGAATGCCGCAATATAATGCCATGCGCTGTTCTGGGATGAAAGCTAAGCTAACCACAACAATACTGTTTAAGACAAGCGCTGCAATTGGAACAATTGGATATAATGGTGTCTTATATTTTAAATCTTCTAACTTGCCGCCGCTCTTTACATATTGTTGTCTAAAGCGAATTTGTGAAAATGCGATAATAATCCAACTCGCCACCGCAGATAACCCTGCAATCGATAGTAAATACATGTATACAGTACTTTCTGCGAATACGCTTGTTAATAACGATAGCGCTGCAATAATCATCGTCACAACTAATGCTGTAATCGGGATCCCTCTTTTATTCACCTTCTTAAAGGAAGCTGGTGCCATTCTCTCATTTGCTAGCGACCATAAAATACGTGTTGCTGCATATAATCCAGAGTTTGCTACCGATAATAGAGCAGTAATAATAACAAAGTTCATAATGTCCGCTGCATATGGAATACCAATTTTATCAAAGACAACAACAAACGGACTTTCAATCACTCCTGCTTCTTTCCAAGAAATTAATCCTACTAAAATTGTGATTGTTAAAATAAAGAACAACATAATTCTCCATACTGTATTACGAATCGCACGTGGAATTGTTTTTTCTGGCTCCTTACTTTCACCTGCTGCAATCCCAATTAACTCTGTTCCTTGGAAAGAGAAGTTTACCGTGATCATTGTTAGTAACACAGCTCCAATTCCATGTGGAAATAACCCACCATCATGTACAAAGTTAGAAAAAAGCGGTGCTGCTTCTTTTCCATCGTATGGTAAGAAGCCAAACAATGCGCTTCCACCAAGAACAATAAATGCAAGAATCGTAATTACTTTAATGCTTGAAAACCAAAATTCTAGTTCTGCATAGCTTTTTGCTGATACTGCATTTGAAATGAATAAAAGTCCTCCGAACACAAGGCACCATACCCAAACATTTACATCCGGAAACCATCTCTTCATCATTAAACCAATTGACGTTAACTCTAAACCAACCGTTACAGCCCACCCTAGCCAATACAGCCAGCCAATCATAAATCCTGTTCCAGGTCCGATAAATTTCGTCGCATATTTTTGAAACGATCCCGAAACGGGCATGGCAACTGTTAGTTCACCAAGGCAAAGCATCGTTAAATACATAATTAAACCACCAACTAAGTACGAAAGGATCGCTCCTCCTGGTCCTGCTTGATTAATCGTATATCCTGATCCGAGAAAGAAACCTGTTCCGATTACTCCTCCAAGTGCAATCATAAATAAATGTCTACTCTTCATTGTACGATGTAATTGCTCATTCGTTGTTTGATTCATCTTCTTCCTCCCCTTGCATACCCCTCTATATTTTAAAATTTCTGATAATACCAAATATACAATAAAGCGTTTACAATTTCTATATAAAATTAAAACTTTTCTAAAAAAATAACTCTTGCATAAAATACAATGCAAGAGTTATCTACTTTCTAATCGTCTCGAAAAAAGAGACAAACTATAATTTACAATGAAATACATACAAGCAACGAGAAGAAAGGTTGGAATCATATAGTTTACATTTTGACCATTTATAATTTGAGCATTATGCATTAATTCTGGCAATGAAATGACGACTGCCAACGATGTATCTTTTAAAAGAGATATAAACTGACTGACAAGCGGCGGCACCATACGTCGCAGCGCTTGCGGCAGAATAATGTGCTGCAGCGTTTGGACATACGATAAACCTGACGCACGCGCTGCTTCAATTTGCCCTTTCTCAATTGAAAATAAACCGCTGCGAACAATTTCTGATATCATCGCTGCTTCAAATATTGTCAAAGCCACAATAGCCGCCGTTGTAATTTCTAATTTCAAGCCAGCTTCTGGGAGCGCAAAATACGTAAAGAAAATAATTAATAACAACGGTAAATTACGAATGACCTCAACAATAAACGCAAGTATCGCTGATACAACCGGTATTTTCGCATATCGCAGCGTACCGATAACGCTACCAATGATAAAACTAAGGAAGATTGCGATAAGGGCGATTTCTAATGTAACAAGTAGTCCTTTTAATAAAAAAACAATATGATCTCCTGTATAAGCACCTCGAAAATCCATTTACACAGCTCCTTTCGCCAAGTGTTTCTCTAAGTATCGAACACCTATGCTAAGCGGAACCGTTAAAAGTAAATAAAACATCCCAACAAAGATATATACATCAAATGTGACAAATGTTCTTGTAGAGATTAAATCGCCTTGATACATTAAGTCCGCCCCTGCGATAATCCCTAGTATAGAAGAGTTCTTCACTAAATTTAGAAATTGATTACCTAGCGGCGGAATCACAATTTTTATCGCTTGCGGCAAAATGACATAATACATCGCTTGTACATACGTTAAGCCAGAAGAACGAGCTGCTTCCATCTGCCCTTTCGGAATTGATAAAATTCCCGCTCGAATCGCCTCTGTAATAAAAGCCGCTGTATATATCGTAAGAGCAGTTGTTCCAGCAACAAAGCCACTTAATGTAACGCCAATTACCGGAAAAGCAAAATAAAAAGCAAATACAATGAGAACTAAAGGGATATTCCGAATAAACTCTACATATGTTGCACCAATCCAATTTAAAACGCGAATTGGCGCAATTCGCATCACTGCGATGATGATGCCAAGAATAAAACTACCAATTAACGCAATCAAACTAGACAGCAACGTATACTTGAATCCCTCTAAATACAAATCTAGATTATTTGAGAGAATCGAAAAATCGGGCACAAACTCTCCCCCTCTTTCTTAATAATAAGAGGATGAGTATTTCTCATCCTCTCCTATATTTTGTAGTTTTACTCAGGCTTTTTCCCAATCCACTTTTCATACAATTTATCGTATTCACCGTTTGCTTGTATCTCTTTTAGTAACTCATTAATTACTTTCGTAAGCTCCGTTTCTCCTTTTCTCACCGCAATACCATATGGTTCATCCGTGAATTTTTTCCCAACCACTTCATAGTTTGCGTCTTGCTTTTCCATACCATATAAAATGGCATTATCTGTTGTTAAAACATCGCCTTGTCCTGCCTTCAATGCCGTGAACGCTTCACTATAGTTTTCAAATTCAAGCACAGTCGCTTCTGGTGTTTTGGCACGAATATTGTTCGTAGAAGTAGAACCTTTTACAGCCAACACTTTTACTCCCTTTTTCACGTCAGCTATATCTTTAATTCCACTTCCTTTTTTTACAAGTAAAGATTGCCCAGCTTTAAAATACACATCCGAGAAATCAACTTCTTTTTTACGTTCCTCAGTAATTGTCATTGTCGCAATAATCGCGTCAATATCACCGTTTTTCAGCATCGGGATGCGCGTTTTAGAAGTAACTTCTTTTAATTCTAGTTTATTCTCATCGCCTAAAATTTTTTTCGCAAGTGCTTTCGCAACATCGATGTCAAATCCTTCTACCTTTCCCGTTGCCGGGTTCTTTAATCCAAATAGATTCGTATCATACTTCACACCGACAACTAATTTTCCGCGTTTCTTAATTTGATCAATAACAGTTTCTTTCTCATTTTTTACAGCTTCTTTTTCTTTCTTATTTCCACAACCAGCTACAATCAGTACAAATAAACATGCAAAGACGATAAGCGTAAACCACTTTTTCATGTTAATCATCTAATTCCCCCTTTAGCGATTCAGTACACGACTTAAAAATAATCGGGCTCGTTCTTGCTTTGGATTTACAAAGAAATCAGCAGGCGAGGCTTCTTCCACAATTTCACCCTTGTCCATAAATAAAATGCGATCAGCTACCTCGCGGGCAAATCCCATCTCATGTGTAACAACAACCATCGTCATGCCTTCTTTTGCTAAAGTTTTCATCACGTCAAGTACCTCACCAATCATTTCCGGATCAAGCGCTGAAGTCGGTTCATCAAACAGCATAATCTCCGGCTTCATTGCTAGTCCCCTTGCAATCGCAACGCGCTGTTGCTGCCCGCCTGATAGTTGGTGCGGATAGGCATTTACTTTATCCGTAATCCCTACTTTTTCTAAATAAAACATGGCGATTTTTTCTGCTTCTTCTTTTGGCTTTTTGAGTACTTTTATCGGAGCAAATGTAATATTTTGAAGCACCGTTTTATGAGGATATAAATAAAAATGTTGAAATACCATGCCGATACTTCGTCTTAATTGATTTATATCTTTCTTTCCCTCATGTATGTTTACACCATTTACAACCAATTCACCATTCGTGATCATCTCTAATTGATTCATGCAGCGCAGCAACGTGCTTTTCCCTGACCCCGATGGTCCAACGACCACGACGACTTCCCCTTTTTCAATTTGTAAATTAATATTTTTTAAAACTTGAAAGCTGCCGTAATACTTGTTGACATCGCGAAAAACAATCAATCTACTCCCCCCCTTTACAACCCAAAAGGCCTGTATAGTTTTTTATATTCGAAAACATCTAAAAAAATAACTAGTAATCTTTTAGACAAAAAAAGAAGCAAAGAAATCACTTTCTTTGCTTCTTCTCGCTTATCTTTCTCATCAACAAATTTACAAAATACACCATAATCTCCTTTCATAAAAAAATTCAGAATATACAAAAGCATAAAAATACGCATTATGAAATTCAATATTATTTTGAGAAAATAAACACATTTTCGTATAAAAACACAAGAATAATTTTGGATTTAAAAAAAGAGTACAATCATATGTACTCAAATTCATTTATTTTTTCAACATATAAATCGCTGCTATGCGCGGTCAGATGCTCTCGTTCCCTCTAAAAAGAAAAACTGACCATCATTCCACTATAATAGTGTTTTAGGTCAGTCCTCATTTTACTTACCATTCAACAATCGCTTTTCTCGCTACAATTCTCTTATAAATAGCATTTGCTAATGTTTGAAAATGCTCCGGCATTTCTTTACCGTTAAACTTTTTCATAATCGTCCCATATAAAGCAACATCTCGAAGGCGCATGAAAAGTGGTAGAGTATGATATACGGAATCATATAGAACGTGCTCTGTCTCATATCCTTCTCTCAATACTTGCAGCTGGTGGCGTGCAAAAATCGCCTTTTCTTCTTCTGACCACTCTTTTCGTAAAACAGAATAATATAAAATCATTGCAAGATCATGCGCAAAATAATTGTACGTGGCATCATCAAAATCAAAAATGGTTAACTCCCCATTTTCATAGTGAAAATTCCCATGATGAATATCTCCGTGAATCAATCCAAATGTACGATTTGTCTCAGGTGATTTTTTTATTTCTGCTACAACTTCATATCCAATTTCCTGCAATTCCTTATCTTCCTGTAACATATCAATAACAGTAATTTCATCGTCCATCCACGTAACGCGATTCTCCGTCTTTGGATAATTCATCGTAAGTCGATGTAACTGGCCAATTGCTTTCCCCCACGCGTAAAAAAGCGTATCATTCCAAACATCAGAATCCCCATCATTCACTCTTTCTCCGTTTGCATAATCAAAAAGTGAAACGTAAAAAGATGTGCCATCAGTTGTTTGTAAACTTTCTACAAATAGAGCGTTTTTTGAGCGATGCGGCGCAGCTACTTTTGCACCGTTTTCCCCGAGATATGCTAGAAAATCTAATTCCGCTTCAATTTGCTTATATGTACGATGAGAGGAATGTGTCAACCGCAAAACATATGGTGTACAATCTTCTCCCTCAGCACGAAAAATATAATTTTCAAAGTCCCCTAATGGTTCTTCCATAACGGTTACCCCGAAGTGCTTCGCTCCTTCGTGTAAAATTTCTTTTGTAAACACTTTTTCAACCGCTAATTCCATATAACCACTCCTCTCTTCTCTACATAATTCGTCATAAACTTTAAAATCACTGCTGAGAATTGAAAAAAAGGAGTAAAACATTCTACTCCTTTTCCATTCCAATAATAAGGAATTTATATCGATAACAGCATTACCATTTCCCTTCCAATATGAGCGTATAAATACCCATGCTCATAACAAACAGCGCAACCCCTAACGTAATAATCCATAACGGAATTTTCAGTTTTTTCACTTTAAAATAAGCTCCGTACCCTTTATATTTAACAGAGCGATATACACTAATTCCCCCTACACAAATCGTGAAAATGCTTAAAATATGTACGACATACGGCAAGCTCCCACCCCTTAAAAAAACCTCATTATAAGATTATCACATCGCTCTTCTATTTACAGTAATTTCTAAATAATATTTATCATGAAAATATCAAATGAACTACCCCCACTTAAATTCTAACGAATTTTGAAGTGGGGGCTTCTCAATTCCACGACGAAAACAACTCTCCCTGAGCGTTACCTCGGGTTATCTCCCCTAGATGTCCAACTTCGTGTTTACACTGACAGGGAATGGGCATGCACCTATAATCTTTTTTAGAATATGCTAAATCACATATAACCGAAGGGGGCTGGCTTATTATGTCTGAGCATTTTGGGTTTGTAGAAAAGTGCGATACAGTTCCAATCGAATTTCCCCCGCAGTACCAACCTCAACAGCCGGGTATTGAATCTTTGATGATTCCAAGACCTATCTCCGAAAATCCTAATTATTCTGGAAGCAACAAGCTATTGAACAAAGTCGCCATCATTACTGGGGGAGACAGCGGGATCGGCCGGGCTATCACCATTGCTTTCGCAAAAGAAGGAGCGGATATTGTAATTGTTTATTTAAATGAACATGGGGATGCATCCGAAACAAAAGACAGAGTGAACCAATTGGGCAGACAATGCCTGACAATCGCAGGTGATATTGGGAATGCCGAGTTTTGTCATTATGTCGTTAAAAAGACAATGGAAGCATTTGGTCATCTTGAAATCATGGTCAATAATGCGGGAGAAGGACATGCACAAGCAAGTATCAGCGACATTTCAGCAAAGCAGCTCGAACGTACTTTTAAAACAAACATTTTTTCATATTTTTATTTAACACAAGCAGCCATGCCCTATTTAAAAAATGGAAGCTCTATTATCAATACGGCTTCACTCGCCGCATACAACGGACTTGAGCCCGCGATTGATTATGCCGCTTCCAAGGGAGCTGTCGTTGCATTTACCCGCTCGTTAGCATTATCAGTCATTAATCAAGGAATCCGGGTCAATGGCGTTGCTCCAGGTCCTGTATGGACCCCCCTTATCCCTTCAAGCGCTCCGCCGGAAATTTATGCAATATTTGGAAGCAACACACCAATGAAACGTGCTGCACAACCTTTTGAACTGGCACCTGCCTATGTTTATTTGGCGTCGGACGACTCCTCATATATGACAGGACAAATTCTTCATGTAAACGGTGGAGTGATTATAAATGGATAAGATGAAACTTCCACGAGTGGGGTTTCTTCATTCTCCGCCTACCTCTCTAAATCTTAAGGTCGGGGTCTTCCTGTCCGCGAATAGCTGGATAAAAAATAGATTATTCATCGAAAAATTGGCAAGAAAACTCCATCTTCAAAACGTGTAAGGCATAGCTAAGCTTAAGGTGGGATTGAACTGCCATTGCATTCGTAAAAATATTTTTGCATCAATACGAATGTATGTTCTTTTTTGTTGTTTTGTAGTATCATGAAGGAAAGAAGGAGGTGAACATGATGACAAAAGAAAAAGAATATGCAACCTATCAAATTTGGATCAAGAAAGGTCATAAGTTATACTCTTATTTCCTAGCAATGTGTCAAAACGCAAAAAATCTCTACAATACAACAAACTTCTATATTCGCCAAGTGTATACGGCCTTACGTACTGATAAGCCATTACAGCCACTTCAACAAGAAGTTCTTCATACATTACAAGCACATATTGAAATTATGAATGAAAATCAACTGCATGCATACCAAAAACGCATGCAAAAACAAAACGAAAAACCTGTTAAAGAACAGAAAGATATAAAATGTAACTTGTTTACCTTCCCGACAAAAGAGAAATCGTTCCTATCGTATCATTTCTTAGATTGTTTGTTTAAAACAATGAAACAACAAGATTATATGAACTTGCCAGCGCAAACGAATCAAGCGGTTATGAAGAAGTTATATCAAAATTGGAAATCATTTTTTGCATCCATTGAGGCATACAAGAAACATCCTTCCACTTTTACCGGTAAACCTCATATTCCAAAATACACCAAATCATCTATGAAAGAAATTGTATTCACGAATCAAGTGTGTAAACTCCAAGATAAGTACATTCGTTTTCCTAAAACAAGCATGAAATTAAACATCGGTAAATTGTTCGGACATATCAACAATCTAAAAGAGATACGTGTTTCTCCTGCTTACGGAAAGTTTAAAGTAGAAATTGTAACAGAAAAATCTGAGCCAGCACCTGAGCAGGTGGATAACCATCGCTACATAAGTATTGATTTAGGGATTCATAACATTGCAACTATCACAACGAATACAGGGGCTACTCCTGTGTTAGTAAAGGGCAATGTAATCAAAAGTATGAATCAATACTACAACAAGAAAAAGGCTCATTTACTGGGTATTCTTCGTCATGGAAAAGAACCAAAAGAAGGACCACACACATCAAAGCGTTTAGAGAGACTTCATGAGAAACGGTTTCTCAAAATAAAAGATTTCTTTCACAAAATCAGTTATCACATTGTTCACTTCGCAGTTCAACATGAGATTTCTATGATTGTGATTGGGAAAAATACATCATGGAAACAAAACAGTGATATGGGAAAACGACAGAATCAATCCTTCTGCCATATCCCACACAATCTCCTCATTGAAATGATCACCTATAAAGCAAAACGAAAAGGTATTATTGTACAAGTCGTGGAAGAATCGTATACAAGTAAAGCATCCTTTCTAGACAATGATGCGATCCCCACTTACGGTGAGAAAGACATTCCTGTATTCAGTGGAAAACGGATCACACGTGGCTTGTATCGCACGAAAGAAAACAAATTACTGAACGCAGATGTGAATGGTGCCTATAACATATTAAAAAAAGCAGTTCCAAAGGCATTTGCCGATGGAATAGAGGGGGTGTGCCATCAGGCAGCTGTGTCAACTCCACTCGTGTTAAGCATCTCTTGAAGGTGATACACGAGAAACCCCCACTTCAAGATCCGAATGAGATAAGTGGCGGGAGTTTTCATTCTAATGTGAGTAAATAGTTGATTAACGCATCTTGCTCTTGTTTTGAAAAACCTGTAGAAGAATCTACCCAATATTCATGTCCTTCCCCTGTAATATGTGCGTCTTGTAAATCCTTTGAATTTTTGTTTGCTTCGATTACTTTTTTTCTCAAGTTTTGATCAATTAATGCTCGTAAGCTGTTAAACGGATTAGGCTCAATTCCTTTTGATACTGTTCCTGTCATACCTAATTCACTCTCCACATTTTGGCCAACCGCAACACCTCCATCATGTAAATACGGCGCTCCCCAGTAAAGCCCTAACAAACTTGGAACTTTGTAACCACCAGGTGAACCATTTAACATATAGGCTAAATTAATCTTATCTTTATCTAATGAATAGGCTGGAACTTTTAACAATTTTGCCCCTTTTGGTACAGGTACAGGTGTATCCGGTGAATAAATAATAGGCTCTGCTAAGTCTTTACCTATTGCTTCAAACGATTTTGCTCTTGATGGCTCGGTCTTAATTTCATTAACTGGAATAATCCGATTATTTGTGTAGGTTTGTCCCGCATGACAAGTAATACAGCCTGCACGTGCAAACACACTCTTCCCTTGTTTTATCGTCTTATCATCAACAGATACTGGTGGTTTCGGGGAAACAAATGTATTTTGTAATGCAGACATTCCGTTGTTTTGCTCCATAACCCGATAGCCAGGAGAACTTGATAATAAACCATTAGGAGAGATTAAAGACGGCCTTGGAAATGTCGGAAGCGCAATTAACTCATTTACTCCTGGAACTCCTGGAGTAGGGTCTACTGAAGCAAAAAACTCAGATGGTTTCTTTCCATTTTTAGGATCATATCGATATTTTAGATTCGCTGCATTTTGTAACATTGTTCCTAAATAAACTTCCTTGTCGATTTTGAAAAGGAATGGACTAGCATGCGCTAATGTTGTTAAATCTGATCCTTGAATATTTACAGCACTATTAATTACACTTAGTCCTTTAAACGGACCAGCTTGTGCAAACCCATTCCAGCCATAAGGATGATCTCCAAATGTAAAAGAATCTGGAATTTGTGTTGGATTATTCACCAAATCACTACTCGCATCAAAATTTCCTCTTGGCCATTTTAATAAAGTACGATCTACAGTCTCTTCTATCATCTCTGGATCAGGAAGCGGAGCTTTTTTCCCTTCAGAAGTTACTACTGTTCGCCCTAAATCTTTTATATAGTCTTGTAATGACTTAATTTCTGCCCGAGAAAAATAAGCTGTTGAATTTGTCCCTAGTGCTAAAATGAGACCGCCATTAAAATCATTATTTGCAGCACCTTCAATAACTTGTTTTGTATCTCTAGTTACCGTTGCGTGGCATGCGGCACAGCTTACTCCTATCTTCTCTCTTCCTTCAGACTTAATAATAGGCATCCCTAATACTTCATTAGAATCTCTCGCAACATCTAAACCAGTATCAACCTTTGTTCCTTTATCAAACGTTTTATCTCCTATTTTCACAGTTTTCGCCAGTTCAACACGTAAATTTGTTGTCCCTTTTCCATGTAAGTCGTGAATTGCTTTTTTTATATTTTCTAAAGTTAACGCACCATTTAAAACACCCATTATGTCTGTAAGAAACACTTCATTTCCAAATGTTTCTTCATAAAAAGACTCTCTTCCCAATTTTAATAAATTCTTATCAATTTTCACTGCTCCGTTTTGTGGTGATAATAACCTTTTGCCCTCTTCCGTTTTCAACAACTCATTCGCCTTTTTTTGTGAGATCGTTTGTCCCCAAATATCGTATGCTGGTTGATTTTCCGCAGTTCCATAATGATTTGGTTTGCTCTTTACAATTTGATCTTCAGAAGGAATATAAGCGTATGTTGGTTTTGAAAAGTTAAAAAGAACAATACATACAAGCATTATCCCCCCAACAAGAGATCTAGCCGACTTTCTATTTTCCATTTACTTTCCTCCATGTTCATCAAAAAATATTACAAACGCTCAGTAGCAACCTTAATATTCCCTGTCAAAAAAGAAATAAATACAAAAACATACTTTCATCCCTATAAATATTTAATCATAAAAATGAATTTTTATAAAAAATGTCTATTTTCTCTTCCCTTTCTAAAAAACATGTAGTATACTTACTTCAAAATCAGAGGAGAAAGGGAGCAAAGAACTATGCTTACTAATACAACTGTAGTTACATTTGCACAAAAACATCATCATCATACGTAAACCCTTGAAACCTAGCGGAAAAATTCACGCGTAGGTACAAGGGTTATTCCCGTTGTACCTACGTTAGGCAAAGAGCCATGTAGGTATTTTTTATCTACATGGCTCTTTTTTATTTCCAAAAAACACTAGGTACAAAAAATCATAAAACAAAAAAACTATCATCAAAAGGAGTTAGACAATCATGGACACAAAAAAATGGGGTTTATGGATTTTAACGGCATTCGTTGTTGGAAATATGGTTGGTGGCGGCGTGTTTATGCTTCCAGCAAATTTAGCACAAGTATCAGGACCAATGGGATCTACACTTGCATGGACAATTACTGGACTAGGTGTATTTATGATTGCACTTGTGTTTGGAAACTTAGCAATGCGAAAACCAAATTTAAAAGCAGGTCCGCAAAGTTATGCGCAAGCAATGTTTACTTCGCCAAAAGCTGGTAAAGTTGCCGGTTATAGCATGGCTTGGGGATACTGGGCGGCAAACTGGGCGGCAACAGCTTCTGTCATTATTTCATTTGCAGGATATTTATCTACATTTTTCCCAGTTCTGCAAAGTAAACAAGTTTTGTTCACGACAAATGGTTTCTCATTAGAACTAGGAAAAGCCTTAACATTTGCTGTATGTAGTATGATGCTATGGGGCATTCAATATATTCTTTCACAAAATATTGATCGTGCTGGTAATATGAACTTACTTGCAACTGTTGCAAAAATTATTGGATTTACGATGTTTATTATCATTACATTATTCATTTTTAATGCAACGAATTTCGGCGATGGACAAACGTTTATGAATGAGGCTGGAAAGTCCATTCCATTAGGCGGACAAATCAATGCTGCTGCTATCGCAACACTTTGGGCATTTATTGGTATTGAATCAGCTGTTATGCTTTCAAACCGTGCAAAGTCACAGCGCGATGTAAAAAAAGCAACGATTTTCGGATTAGTAATTGCTCTTCTTATTTATGTAGCCATTACATTGTTAACAATGGGCGCTCTTCCACAAGAAGCGCTAAAAGGATCGCAAAAACCATTGGTTGATGCATTAAGCATGGCTATCGGCAATAAAGGTGCATACATTATGGCATTTCTAGCCCTTGTCTCTCTATTCGGTTCTACAGTAGGTTGGATCGTTGTAAGTGCAGAAGTTCCATATCAAGCAGCAAAAAGCGGACTATTCCCTGCATTCTTTGGAAAAACAAATAAAAAAGGAAGTCCGAAAAACTCATTGTTATTAACAAATATCATGACACAAATATTCTTATTCTCTACAATTTCTGGGTCAGTATCAGAAGCGTATAACTTTGCAATTGTTGTCGCTACACTTGCTTATTTAATTCCATATCTTGTTTCAACAATGTATCAATTAAAACTCGTTATTACTGGTGAAACATATAACAACATGCAAGGCTCTCGCAAATTGGACGGAGTCATCACAGTACTTGCTCTTCTATATTCCATTTGGGTTATCAAAACTGGAACAGCTGATGTGAAAACTTTCTTACTAGGAATCGGATTATTTGTAATTGGACTCGTTCTTTATCCATTCATTATGAAAAATACGATTGAAAATAAACCAGATACACTTGATACAAAAGTCAGTTAAATTGAAAAACACTAGCTCGTTAATGAGCTAGTGTTTTTTCAGCTATGTATCCAACTAGTGTTTTCCTTTTAACATACGATATGCTGCAAATCCAACGATTCCAAATCCAGCAATTGCAGAGAATTGCCATAATGTTGGTCCATTATCAATATAGATCCAGCCATCTCTGCCTGGAACCCAATCGATTGTATTTTTCGCTGGGCAAACTTGTCCACTTAAGTTTGATTTTAATGCAAAGCGAATTTCCCTTTGCTTATCTAACCCAAATTCTTTTAAGAGGACTCGGAATTCTATTTGCTTCTTATTACTACTCACGGAAAGGGTTTGTTCTTGATAACTTCCCGCTGTCACTTTTACAGCATATTGGTTTCCCTTCCCAACATCACCTACCCATACAATTGGATAGCGATACTTCATCATTTGGCATTTCCCATCAACTTCTACATATTCCCACTTCTCTTGTCCACCTTGCGCGGCATCTGGAAATACAACATGAAATATCCAGCTATCTTTATGATGGCCTGCTGCTTGTCTCTCTACATATAAATATAGATATTCACCATCAGAATAATATTTAACACCCGTAATATCTTCATGATTCATTCCATTTGGTACATCACCTTTTGTATCGGAAACATACGGCATATGATTCCAATCAGAAAAATTTCCGTCAATTGTAATAGGAGGTTGCTTAGTGGCTGCGAATGCTTGTAGCTTAGTGATATGTAATACACATACAATTACTAAAAATGACACAAGTAGTTTTCCATATTTCATGGTAAATCTCCTCCATAGATCACTTATCCCGCTATTCGTGGGCAGTAATACTCCCACCTCAAAACTCGGCAAAAGCACTGTCCAG
>NZ_JBALLY010000057.1:0-68504 GCF_036963045.1 Bacillus sp. JJ864
ATTGTGCCGTTGTATTATACATAGAGTATGACACCTTTAAGTATATGTTACAAATGCATTTCCTTCCATTACTTCATGAAAAGTATAAACTGTACATCCCCACGGTTTATTTTGAAATAGCAGTGGTCCACGCCACCCCCGCGTACGTAACTCTTTCCCAATCATCGTATTAAAATAACTATGCCCAACAAGGGTAACCCGCTGATATACATTTGCATATCCAACTAACACATCGGCCGCTTGTTTCGCTCTTCTTTGTACTTCTACATAGGATTCAACATCCTTCGAATAACCAATCGTCCAAAATGCCCTGCCCAAAAACATCCATACTTCCGGTTTACACTTTATCCAGTTCGGGGCATGTAAAAGAGAAGGAACAACAGCTTCACGAAAAAGTGAATTCTGTATAAACATAACATTACTAGTCAACATCGTTGCTGATTGAACAGCTATTTTTTGATCACTCGATACGATAAATTTAGAAGATTCAACGACTTCCATCGCTTCAATTGGAATTTCCATTTCTCTCATAATATCTTCATTCTCGTATCTTTGCTGCCACCCTTGAAATTCCTGTACTGTAATCGCTTTCTTTTGAACACTAGAGCTTCCATGACGTATGAAAGAAATTTGCATCTTTCTCACTCTCCGTTCAACATTTTTCTATTATAGAAACACACTTATATTATTCAGTACTTCCATCTTCATGACTAGAAAAAGAAGAATTGCTATCAGTTCCCTCATAGTATATGTATGTTCCATGTTCACGAATCACTTTTAATTTTGTATATGCAAATAAAAACAACACAATAGCTATAAAGCTCCCCACAATCTCAAATACCATTTTATCGTCTCCGTTTCATAACACTCCTATATTCACCTTACAATAAATGTGAGAATCTTACTATAAATTCATTGTTAAAAATTAGTATTTTTTTCAAAAAAATTTCATGGAAACATTTACAAAATAGAAAATATCGTTCAAAATAAAAGGAAATACAAAAAGAATGAAACTTGTTCTCTTTTTCGTAAAAATGTAACAAGGAGAGTTGCTTATGAAAATCGCAGAAGCTGGAGATATCATTGAATTTAAAAACGGTTTACAAGGGCGCGTTCAAAAAGTAAATAAAAACTCCGTTATCGTTGATGTAACAATTATGGATAATTTTAGAGATTTAGATATGGAACCTCTTACTGTTGTCAATCATAAAAACTATACAATTATTACACAACATACATAGAATACTAGAAAAGAGGGGGCAAGCCCCCTCTTTTCTTAACGATTATCTACTGTTTCTGGATATAAATCGTGATTCATTAAACGATATTCAGCCATTTTTTCATATTTTGTACCAGGACGTCCATAGTTACAATATGGATCAATAGAAATACCACCGCGTGGCGTAAACTTGCCCCATACTTCAATATAGCGTGGATCCATCAGTTTAATTAAGTCATTCATAATAACATTCATACAATCCTCATGGAAATCTCCATGGTTACGGAAACTAAATAAATATAACTTTAAAGATTTACTCTCTACCATTTTTTGTTCTGGAATATAGCTAATATAAATTGTCGCAAAATCTGGTTGACCTGTTTTCGGACATAAACTTGTGAACTCTGGACAATTAAATTTTACAAAATAATCACGATTTGGGTGATTATTATCAAACGTCTCTAAAATTTCTGGGCTATATTCAAATAAATATTTTGTATTTTGATTTCCTAATAATGTTACATCTTTTAAATCTTCATCTTTTCTTCCAGTCATCTAAAAATCTCCCTTCACTTATACACCGCGTTTATTTCCCCACACTAAAGCGTGGAGCTGCGGTAATACTTTTGCATCATTCATTTCCTTACATTGCACAGCTTTATCAATAAGCCACTCATATTTCATAAGAAGACGCTGAATTAACGAAGCATCATCCGTCGTCTTCATATCATCATTTCCAACTTGTAAGAAAAACGGAACGTGTGGATAACGTTCATGCACTTCTTTTGCATATACAAAATCTTGATCATCAAATACAACCACTTTTAAGCTAAACTCTTTTCCGTCTAACCGTTCGATAATTGAATCTAGCATACTAAAGTTCGTTGACATCTTTGAACTCGGCGGCTTCGGCGAAATTGTCACCTCATCTATATGAAGTAACCAATCTTGCCATTTACTTCCTTGCGTTTCAATTGCTGTACGAATGCCGTTCTTTTTTAATAAAGAGGTCAATTCTCCTAAATGCTTCAGCAATGCAGGATTTCCACCAGAAATGGTTACATGTGAGAAATTTTCTCCACCAATTTGCACTAGTTCAGAAAAAATCTCTTCTGGCGACATTTGACGAATTTGCTCTTTCGCAGAACCATCCCATGTAAATGCAGAATCACACCATGCACAGCTATAATCACAACCTGCTGTACGAACAAACATTGTTTTTTGTCCAACAACCATTCCTTCTCCTTGAATTGTCGGTCCAAATATTTCTAAAACAGGAATGTTACTCACCCATCATCCACTCCCGTCTTACTTCTGCATAGCTTGTTGGTGTTTCAAATAAGCGCACAAACTCAACACGCGCCCCTTTATATTCATTTTGTCGATCACCTTTTGTTAGTGCCTCTTCCATTTTCTCGAAAATCCATACAACCATATTTTCAGCAGTTGTATTCATAGCTGGAAGTGTTTCATTTAAGTAACGATGATCTAAATATATTTCAATTTCATTTTTCCAAATTTCTTTTATATCACCAAAATCAATCGCTAAACCAATTTCATTGACATAACCACTAATTCCAAAAATTACTTTATACGTATGTCCATGAAGGTTTTTACATTTCCCTTCATAACAGTGCAGATGGTGGGCAGCATCAAACGTAAATTCTTTACTAACCATAACACGCTTATTATGATACTTCAGTTGCTTGCGCTCGATGTCCTGATCTATTTTTTGTAAATTTTCAACTATGCGAAATCCAAAGAAGTCTTGTGTCATTATGCTTTCGCTCCTTCACGTTCTTGTACATATTTATCAAGTCCTGCTTTACGAAGCTGACACGCTGGACATTCACCGCAGCCATCACCAATAATTCCGTTATAGCACGTTAACGTTTTTTCACGGACAAATTCAAAAGCTCCAAGTTCATCTGCCAGTTTCCACGTTTCTGCTTTATCAATCCACATAAGTGGTGTATGAATAACGAATGGATAATCCATCGATAAATTTAATGTAACGTTTAACGATTTCACAAACACATCACGGCAATCTGGATAGCCGCTAAAGTCTGTTTCACACACACCTGTTACGATATGGCGTGCCCCTACTTGTTTCGCTAACACAGCCGCAAACGATAAAAACAATAGGTTACGTCCATCCACAAATGTCGACGGCAACTCGCCATCTTCATGTGTAATTTCCATATCTGTACGCGTTAATGCATTAGGAGCTAGCTGATTTAACAAGCTCATATCAAGTACAGTATGCTTTACACCTAATTCTTTTGCGATTTCCGTAGCACAATCAATTTCGAGTTTATGACGTTGATTATAATTAAACGTCACTGTTTCTACTTCTTCAAACTGTTCAAGTGCCCAAAATAAACATGTTGTACTATCTTGACCACCACTAAAAACAACAACCGCTTTTTCCTTTTTCATTTCACTCATTCTCCTCTTTTTTCGATTCCAAGAAGAAAGAGCGTTCTTGAACTGTCATACTAAAAAAACAAAACAATATCAAAAAGGACATTGTTCTCTTCTTAGTTTTTTATAGAGGGAGTTCGCGAACCTCTCCCATGCTATGCATGGATTGTCTTCTTTAATTTGCACCTTACATTGTAACACACCGAGTATACGAGTGAAAAACGTCTATTTTTTCTGTTTTTTCTAAAAATAATATTTCATTTTCTTCCATATTAATAGTATGATTATTTTATATAGCAAACTTTTATTTCTCGCTACAAGGAGGTTTTAAAGCTGAAGCTTTTTATTATGTACCTCTTCATAAATATATTATTTATTTTAGTTACAATGTTGATTTATCATTTATTTTGGAGCGAAAAAGGAAATCGCTCTCCAAAGCTCAATTCATTTGTATTTATTCTCTCTTGCAGTATTACCAGTATTGTTTGTATGTCATTTGCTGCAAAAGTTGATTACGGTTTTCAATTTGACTTCCGACATGTCGTGCTCGTTGTCGGAACATTATCTGGAGGACCAATGGCGGGTGGTGCAATTTTAGGTGTTATGAACCTTTATCGTTTTTTTATTGGCGGCAGTGGCTTCATACCTTCTCTTATTGCCTCTATCATTTTGTACATTTTTCTCTTTACAACATACAAAGTATATATAAAAGGGAAAATCAAAACAAAAATGTATTTAGCTTTTTTTTACAGCCTCATATACGGCATTGGCTGGATTCCCTATTTTCTATCTATCGTTCCAAATCCAAAAGACTATACACCTTATCTTGTTACATATGAGTTATGCACAATTATAGGAACGATTTTAATTTTATACTTAATGGAAGTTTTACAATCACAAGTCCGCCTTGCAAAAGAACTTGTGAACGCCGAAAAATTTCATCTCATCGGTGAGATGGCTGCTTCTATTTCACATGAAATTCGAAACCCACTTACATCAACAAGAGGATTTCTTCAATTGCTACAATCAAAAAGCTATTCAGAACAAGAAAAACTGTTATATTTAGACATCGCTATGCGCGGTATTGACCAAGCAAATCATGTATTAACAGACTACTTAACATTCGCAAAACCAAGTATTGAAAAAGTACAACTATTACAGTTAGAAGAAGAATTACTTCATGCAATTACGCTCATGACACCATTAGCAAACCTTTCTAACGTTCGTATCCATTATACGAAACAAAGTAAAACATTTTATATAATGGGAGAAAAACAAAAGCTCAATCAATGCCTTTTAAACATTATAAAAAACTGTATTGAAGCAATGCCAAACGGCGGTGACCTTACATTTACTGTAACACCTGCTAATAAACATATCCAATTACATATTCAAGATACCGGAATCGGCATGAGTACCGAACAAGTAAAACGTCTCGGTTCCCCTTTCTACTCTACAAAAGAAAAAGGAACAGGTCTTGGAATGATGGTTGTCTTTAGTATTATAAAAGCAATGAATGGTAAAATTGACATCAGTAGTAAGAAAAATATTGGGACAACTTTTCTTCTTATATTTCCCTTAACAAAAAAAACGTGATGCAGGTGCATCACGTTTTTTTTGTTTCATCTACAAGTTCCGCAAAAGTCTTCACTTTCCCATGCGGCTGTTGATGTTCTTTTCGTGCTTTCCATTGCCTTTCTTGCTCCCGTTTTTTATTTCCCATTATTTCAACTCCTTTTCAGATGTCCTTATATATGTTCCAACATATGAAGTAGGAATATACATATACTGAATGATGCAAAAACGATAAAAATCCATCAGCTAGTAAATCAGCTGATGGATTTTTCACTTTATCTTTGTAAAATTGCATGTTTTGCTTCTTTTAACTGTGTAAGATGACGCTGTTCGTGTAAGTCTAAGAATTGCACCCATTGATATAAATTAAGCTCATCAAATACAGGATGTTTGAGCGATTTTTCAAATAGTTCTTTTTCATTTACAATGCTATGAAGAACATGTAAAAGCTTTTCTCTTGAACTTTGCAGCAATTGTATCATTTGTGCTTTTTTCATTAACGTTTCTGTTGGTTGCATTTGTTGAGGGGCTTCTCTCTTTCTTGTTCGATCGATTGTAGTTTGAAGGTCTTTTGGTGGGACAACTTTTCTTTCAGTTTTATGAAGCGCATATACAATAGCAGATGTAACAGATTGTTCAACAAGATGAAGGTGATGTAACACTTGCATAATGCTCCATTTATCACGGCGCGGTTTCATATTAATTTCTGTATCAGTTAACATTTCAATTTCTGATAAAAGTTTCTGTCTCGTAGATGCCATTCCACGTAACAACGTTTCCATATTCATATTTGCATAAGATTGCATCATATTTCTCCCCCCTTATTTGGTTAAAAAGAGGCGTTTCTTTTTAAGAAACACCTCATTCATTTAATTATTCTAAATTTTCTTTTATTATCTCATTTTTCCCAATAATTGTCGATTGTAAATTCATAAAAACCAATGCATATTTTTTTACAATTTTGTGTCGTCTACTCCATTTAACCAACCATGAATCTCATCGATTACACCTTTCACACATCCATCAGCGAATGGTGATGTTAAATTAGCTGTTTCAACTAATTGTAAGAATGATTTACTACCGCCTTGACGGCAAAGATGAACATAATCTTCCCATGCCTCTTGACGATTCTCTCTAGAACGTTTCCAAAATTGGAATGCACAAATTTGTGCTAACGTATAGTCAATGTAATAAAATGGTGAGTTATAAATATGCGCTTGACGTTGCCAAAAGCCACCGCGCTCTAAATAATCATTTTCTTCATAATCACGATGTGGCAAGTACTTTCTTTCAATATTACGCCACGCTTCTTTTCGCTCAGCTGGTGATGCTTCTGGATGTTCATATACAAAATGCTGGAATTCATCAACAGATACACCATATGGTAAAAACAGTAGCGCCGAACTTAAATGTGAGAAATAATATTTCTCTACATCTTCTTCAAAGAATAATTTCATCCATGGCCATGTAAAAAACTCCATACTCATAGAATGAATTTCACACGCCTCATATGTCGGCCAGTTATACTCTGGAACTTCATAGTGGCGGCTTTCATATACTTGAAAAGCATGTCCTG
The DNA here is from genome assembly GCF_036963045.1 of Bacillus sp. JJ864. NCBI lineage: Bacteria > Bacillati > Bacillota > Bacilli > Caryophanales > Bacillaceae > Bacillus > Bacillus sp. JJ864. The sequence goes on from NZ_JBALLY010000057.1 coordinate 6,795, forward strand.
CTTCATGCGTTAACACATCAATGTCACCAGACGTTCCGTTAAAGTTTGAGAAAATAAACGGTGCTTTATAATTTTCAATATATGTACAATAGCCTCCGCCAGCTTTTCCTTTTTTCGCAACAAGATCTAATAAATTATTTTCTAACATAAAATTAAAAAATGTATTTGTTTCTTCTGACAGTTCTTTATACATCGTTTTGCCGTGATTCACAATCCAATCCGCATCACCTTTTGGCACTGCATTACCAGATGGATATTCAAAATTTTCATCATAATAAGCAAGCTTCTCTACTCCAATACGAGTCTGTTGCTTTTGTCTAAGTTCAGTTGCAACAGGAACAATATAATCAAGTACTTGTTTGCGGAAATTCGCAACCATCTCTGCATTGTAGTCTGTACGATACATTCTTGCATATCCAAGCTCAACAAAATTATTAAAACCAAGTTTCTTCGCAATTGTCGTTCTTACTTTAACAAGTTCATCATAAATACGGTCTAACTCTTCTTCATTCTCTGCTAAAAATCCATAATATGCTTCACTTGCTTGTTTACGCATATTACGATCTCTGTTCTCCATAAACGGAACAAGTTGTGATAGCGTTCGTTCTTCTCCTTCAAATAAAATTTTAGCTGCCGCTAATAACTGTGTGTACTGAGAAGACAACTTGTTTTCTAACTGTAAATCTGCTACTACATCATCAGAGTATGTTTTCATTTCAGCCTCTGCAAGTGCAAATAACTGTATACCATAATATTCTTCTAATTGTTTTCGAAATGGAGATTGTGTTAATGCCTCGTAATATTTTGTTACATATCCCTTCACAATTGGTGAATATTCATCAAAGAAATCTTGTTCTTCCTTATAAAATTCATCCATCGTATCTACACTATGACGAATATAACATATGTTATACATCGTGCTAAAATCATTACGAATCTCATTAACCTGTGCAATTACTTCTTTTTGTTCTTCCACTGTTTTAGCACTCTTAAACTGTTGTAAAGTCTCCGCAAATCTGTCTTTCACTTCATCCATATTCGGACGTTTGTATTCATAATTCTCAAATGACATAGAACTAGCCCCTTTCTTTTCTAAAAAACATTCCCTTACTATAATTCCATATATTTCGTAAATCCCCTTTATTCATCAGTAAATTTCATCCTACTTATTGCCGTGCGTACTATATATTCATTTTAATTTTCCGACATACAAATCGCTGCTATCCAACATACATCATGACCGCTTCTATGCGCGGCCAGATCCTCTCGTCTCCCTCTAAAAAAAGGGGGGGATGTCGTTTTTTAATCTTATATATAAGGAGCTTTTTTTCTGCTCACGGATAGCAAAAATAATAAAAAAACTTTGAACTATACATTCAAAGTTTTTTATTATTTCTCATATTTACCTATCTTTTTTAACAACACTAAGAGTTGATCTTTTTCATCATTTGATAACATATGAAATGATTCATGTATGACTTTCTCATGGTTTGGAAAGATACTAGAAATTAATTGTATCCCTTGTTCTGTTAATTGAGCATAAATGACACGACGGTCATTATGGCTAGGTTTTCGCTCAACAAGTCCTTTTCCCTCTAATTTATCAACAACATATGTAATACTACCACTTGCAATTAAAATTCTTTCCCCAATTTGCTGCAATGGTTGCGTTCCCTTATGGTATAACAATTCTAGTACGGCAAACTCGGTTGGGTTTAATCCATTGCTTTGAATAGACTTATTGGCCGTATCCATAACAGAGCGGTGCACGCGTGATAAAGCGATAAATACTTTTAATGATTTCGAAACATCTGCCTCTTCATACTGAGATGTCATAACACTCCCACCCTTTACTAAGCCTCTTTTCAAATAGAGAGATTATATCAAATTTAAACAACACTTCTGTATTTCAACATATTACAACAAAAAACTGCAAAAACACTACACATTTCAGAATGTTTTTATATAATAAAATTAAAAACAGAAGGAGAAGCAATTTTGAATGTAAAACTACGCAACACATTTTTATATATTTTGCTTGTCATATTTCCAACCCTTTGTATTAGTTCCATCTTGTTTTTGTACGAAAAATATACAATGGAAAAAGAAAATAAACAAGCCGCTCATATGGTCGTATTTTTATATAGAGACTACTTAGACCGTTATCTAGGAGAAGCAACATCTGCATTAGAAATGCTGGCGATGGTTATTAGCGCAAAAGCGCAAGATGATACTGAAATACAACATGTTCTACATAGTACAGATGAAACCGACGATCGATTTGATGGCCTGTATTATGCAAATGCTGATTTGAAAGTTACATTATCATCATCGGGATTAAAAGATCCTATCGATATTACTGATCGTCCTTATGCAAAAGAAGCTTTTAAAAATAAACAGACGATGGTTTCATCCGCAATTACAGATCGTGCTTCTGGCCATAAAGTGATTGTGATTGCCACTCCTGTTTTCAATAAAAACAAAGATATTTCTGGGCTGCTATTAGCAAGCCTGCGGTTTGACTATATTGCAACGTCTTTAAATGCAATCAAACCAGAATATCACTTTGAAGTACTGGATAAGTATGGAGTTACATTTTTACACGATAATAATCCCAAATTCTCCCCAAAAAACACACAACAAATTACTGTTCCATTAACAAGATTGCCGTGGAGCGTTGCTATTTATCCATTACCTATTGAAGAAACCATTTTATGTCATAACGTCTGTATGGATTGTTTAATAACATTATTTCTTATGACTATTTTATTTTTAGTTATCAAATACATTCTTCTAAAAAGACAAACGAGATTAGAAAGAAAACAAAATGAAGTACAAAAACTTGAATTAGTCGGTTCCTTCGCTGCAAGCACAGCTCACGAAATCCGCAATCCTCTTACAGGTATTAAAGGACTCATTACTCTTTTGAAAGAAACACATACAAATGAAAAAGACCAATTTTATTTGTATGTTATTGAGAAAGAAATTGAAAGGATTAATGAGATTGTCAGTGAATTCCTTATTCTTGGGAAACCAACTGCTATTATTGAAAAAACATACGATTTAAGAGATATTGTAAAAGAAGTTTCGTTAATTATTCAATCCGAGGCAAATTTACATAACGTTCAACTTTCCATACGTATGCCTGAACAACCCATTCCAATTTGTTGTTCAAACGATCATATTAAACAAGTTATTTTAAATATTACAAAAAATGCTTTTGAAGCAATGTCACTTGGTGATACATTGACGATTACAATCAAATCAAACGAAAGTACGGCACAATTGCAAATCAAAGACACTGGAAAAGGAATTCCAAAACACATTCAAAAGCATATTTTCCATCCGTTTTTCACAAATAAAGATACAGGAACGGGACTAGGCCTTGTCGTATGCAAAAGAATCATTGAAATTTATAATGGTCAAATTACGATCGAAAGTACAGAAAATATTGGAACAACAGTATGCATTATTCTCCCGCTCAATTCACGGTAATCATCCCTCTCTCACATGGGATGATTACTTCATAAATGTTGTCCAAAACGCATTCGATTTCTCATTGTGTGCGATTTTTAAAAATGATGTTTTTATCATTAACAACCATTTCGACACCTTTTTCTCTTTGTAACGTTGATATTTCACAATAAGCATGTCCAATTCTTGACTTACTTGAATTGTCTCCAAGCTATTAAATCCACTTGTAAGTCCTAAATGAATCATTTCTTCACGCTTCACATGAATATCATACAAAAGCTTGTCCATTGTAGATTTTCTTTTTACTACAAACATGCGTATCCCCCTCGATATCCTTTCATAATCTGTATTCCATTCTTATTAAGAATGAAACTTTCTGTTTCTCTCCTTATTACATACGAACGTTCAGAAAATTAAACATTTTCTCCCTATAATTTACAAATCTTTATCCTCACCTTGAGAATTATTACAAATTATTCTATCTTTGTAAATACATTCGCAATAATAGACATTTTTTTTGTTTTATTTTAATGAAAATCCCTCTCAAACAAAGAACTCCTACTTTTCACAATTTTATTTTCGACATTTTGTGCGTTTAAATTCATTCAAAACGTAAACGATAACAATAAATTATCATTTATACCACACCACTGAGCTCAATTGATTCAACTTACCGTTAGTAGATGAAAATATGGATGCTTTGTATGATCCGAAGGGAGACTTGTACATGCGAAAATATATAATAATCTTTTTCCTTACCGCCCTACTGCCAATCGTAACTTGTTCTGTGCCAACCTACGCTCACACAAATAAAGTAGCGATTGTCATTGATGACTTTGGAAATAATATGAAGGGCACAGAAAAAATGCTCTCACTGCCTATCCCGTTAACTGTTGCAGTTATGCCATTTCTTCCATCTACAAAACAAGATGCAACATCAGCTCATCAAAAAGGACACGAAGTGATTATTCATATGCCAATGGAACCGGTAAAAGGAAAAAAAGAATGGCTTGGCCCAAAAGCTATTACAACCGATTTAAGTGATGCTGAAATTAGAAGTCGTATCAAACAGGCAATTGAAGAGGTTCCATTCGCAATTGGAATGAACAATCATATGGGTTCAAAAGCAACGGCTGATGAAAGAGTGATGCGCATTATACTATCAGTTTGTAAAGAGCATGGTCTCTTTTATTTAGATAGTAAAACAAGCCCGTACAGCGTTGTCAAAAAAATCGGGGAAGAGATTGGTGTACCTATTGTCGAAAACAAACTATTTTTTGATGATCTATATACTTCGGCTCACGTATCAAAACAAGCAAATATTCTCTTACAAAAAGTAAGAACTGAACCTGTTATGGTAGCTATTGGTCACGTTGGTCCTCCAGGAGAAATTACATCTTCTGTCATTCGATCTTATATTCCTAAAATTCAAAAAAAAGCTGATTTTATCTTCTTATCTGATCTTGTAGCGCCAGCCCCGCCCATTTCTTCACAAAAATAGAGAGAGGCTTCTGCCCCTCTCTATTTCTAAATTCGGTCTACATGACTAACTCGAAAACCCCTTTTTTCTAATTTTGCTATTAATGCTTCTAACTCTTGTTGATTCAAATCATCTGTTAAATTAACGATAACGCGTCTAATATATTGATCTCCATTATCTAACGTAAATAACCCACCGATATTATATAGCTTTAATAATCTACCAAGCTCTTTAATGATTCCTTTCGACTCATGCGTCGCTAATGTTAATATATATCCACCTGTATGCATTCCAAACGAGTCTTCAATCACATCGAAAATATTAGAATGTGTTAAAATGCCTATAAACTCATGATAATCATTTAGTACAGTTAAAAAAGGCAATCTACGAATCGTATAAAAAGCTCTAAAGAAAGAATCACGTTCAAAAATAAAAGCCTGCTCACCTTTCATTAGCTCAGAAACACTTTCTTTCTTTTCTTCTTGCTCCTTACACCTATTCTCTAACACATCCACTTTATAAATAATCCCTTTAAATGTCTTACCGTCCTCTGCTAAAACAGGAATCGCTCTATATCCACTGCGTTCCATTATCTCTAAAGCTCGCTCCGCCTCTTCGTTTTCGAAGCAGGTTACAACTTGTTGCTTCAGAAGAAAATGATTTTTAACTCGCAAAATACGTTCCTCCCCACATGACGACATGTAATCTATATATAATAAGGAGAGCCGTATTTTATGAGTAAAACTTCATAAGTAAAACGCTTTCATTTTTTTGATTACTTCCTAACTGTTTGTAATTCTCTTTAGGTACTTCTACCTAAAGAGATCCTTGGATTACATCACCGAACTTTTTGTTCCTTTAATCATTAACAATTTTACGTGGTAATTCATTAAGTACTCTAATCCCTCTAACCATTTTTTCGTTTCTTCTGGCGATGTTCCCCAAACAATTAATCCATAATTGTGAACAAGCACAGCTCCGCCTCCTTTTGTAAAGCAAGGCACACTCTCTTCTAACAAATTCGCAAATTTACTTTCATCTTCTACGATTGGAATTGTAATACTTGTAATTCCTTCTTTTCCAAAAACACGTTCTACATTTCTCTGTTCAAAGGTTACTTCTCCTTCTTTTTCATATAATTCCGACATTAGGTGACTATCAACTGTTTGTACTTGTAAAATACATTCCGCCTGACTTTTCTTATAAATATCTGCGTGCATAAATGATTCAGAAGCCGGTTTCTCATCGAACGCAAATACCGGTTCACAAGTACTATTAACTACAATAAAATCATCTTCTATAAATAGTCCTTTATCTTTTCCTTCTATATTAACTAAAAACGTAAGCGGATCTTCGGACGTACGCATCGATAAACTAATTTTTGTCCCATAAAACCAATCGCGAAGAGCCAATTCCATCTTAATATCCCGTAATTCCTTCCATTTTTTCAAAAACAATAACACATTGTCACCCCCGTATTGTTATCTTCTATTTTTATGTAAAGGCAATATTTTTTGATAATTCGAAAAATTTAATTGAATTATCACATGAGAACACCTTTTTGTCAATATGCTTTTGCCGTGTTCCCTAAACTTTATCCAAATAAAAAGAGCCCTATTATAGAGCTCTTTTATTTATCATAATTTGCAGCATAGCATTCTTCTCTTGTTCATTAATAATGCGTAATTTCCGCAGTATATATGCATATAAAATGATCTTCTCATACACTCTTCTCTTCACCCCTGCTCCCTTCTTTCCTTTAACCAACTTTTTTTCTATTGGTAAATTATATGAGCAATAAGAGAAAAAGTGTCCTTTTTTTGTAAATTCATCTTCTTGTTAATGTTGTTTTTCCCCATATATATGCCTATACTAAACAATGTAATTTTAAATTAAAGTTGAGGGTAAAAATATGAACATTATTATTAGCACGTTAAACGCAAAGTACATTCATACAAATCTAGCAATTCGTTATATTAAGGCATATGCCCAGCCAGAATTTGATCTCGAGATGGCTGAATATACGATTAACGATCCTGCCATGAATATCGTTACAGATTTACATAGGCGCAAACCTGATGTAATAGGATTTAGCTGTTATATTTGGAACATAGAAGAAACAATTGAAGTCATTCAAATGCTTAAAAAGATTAATCCAAATCTTATTATTTTTGTTGGCGGTCCAGAAGTTACATACGATGTGCCCTATTGGCTCAAACGTGTTCCTGAAATTGATTTTATTATTATCGGTGAAGGAGAAATTGCTGTAAAAAATCTTCTATTTGAAATACAAGGTACACAACAATTTGAAAACCTTGACGGTATTGGATTCAGAAAAAATGATGGCAACTATGTAATCAAACCACAACGCGAGAAACTAAATTTAAAAGAATTACCATCTCCATATCGTTTTCCGGAAGATATACCACATTTAAGTAAACGCATTACCTATATTGAGACAAGCCGTGGTTGTCCGTTTAGCTGTCAATTTTGTTTATCTTCTATTGAGATCGGCGTCCGTTACTTCGATCGTGAACGCATTAAAGAAGATATTCGCTATTTAATGCAAAATGGTGCACGTCTTATTAAATTCGTCGATCGTACTTTTAACATTAGTCGTAGCTACGCAATGGAAATGTTTCAATTTTTAATTGATGAGCACGTAGATGGAACTGTATTTCAATTTGAAATTACAGCCGATATTATGAGACCTGAGGTCATTGAATTTTTAAATACACATGCTCCTCCAGGTTTGTTCCGCTTTGAGATCGGTGTACAATCTACAAATGATGAAACGAACGACCTTGTAAAACGACGTCAAAACTTCGAAAAATTGACAAGAACCGTTACAATGGTTCGCGATGGACAGAAAATCGATCAACATTTAGACTTAATTGCCGGACTTCCTGAAGAGGACTATCAATCCTTCCGAAAAACATTCAATGATGTCTTTGCATTAAGACCAGAAGAATTACAACTTGGCTTTTTAAAATTGCTGCGTGGTACAGGACTTCGCCTTCGAGCAAATGATCATCAATATATATACATGGAGAATGCACCGTATGAAATGCTTGGAAATAATGTACTATCATTTGATGATATTATTCGAATTAAACAAGTTGAAGATGTCTTAGAAAAATATTGGAATGCCCATCGTACGGACAACACTGTGTCATATATCGTATCCCATGCATTTGATACACCTTTTGACTTCTTTCAAGAGTTTGGCTCTTACTGGGATACACAAGGGTGGATACGAATTGGACACCAACTAGAAGATTTATTCCAACGTCTGTATCAGTTTTTACAATCAAGAAAAACTGCGAATCTCCATATCATTAAAGGGTTAATGACAATCGATTATTTACAAAATCATAAATATCGTCCGCGTAAATCATGGACAACAGAACAAAGGAAGAAAGAAGAGGTAAATGCCTACTATAAAGGAATTCTAGAACATCCAAACATTCTAGGAGAGAAATTTACTGCTCTTCAATTGGCAGAAAAAGACTTGTATAAACACACGATTGTAGAGCATATACCATTTGATTACCACCATTACATGAAGCACGGGGAAGTGATTTCAAATCCTTCTTTCCTTATTGCCTACTACAATCCGAAAACGACACAATGTGAATTATACGCAGCTAGTGTCAGCGAATTATCAACAATAAAATAAATATAAAAAACGAGAACCAATCAGAAAAAAATGAGACGTTTGTAAAAACGCCTCATTTTTTCTTGCCTTTTTTTGAATTACGATTTGCATATTTTGCAACACTTTCATTTTCATACTCAACTGCAAATTCCGCATCCGGCAAGCTTTCTTTTGGAGTTTGGTTATTCGTTGCAGCCGCGTTATACTTTACTTTTCGTTTTACCATATGAAACACTCCTTACTTCTTTATATAAAGTGAACTTTCGTTTTTTCATTTTTTTGTTTTTAAGCCTAGCATCTGGAAACACTATAGGTCCTCCCTAAAGAGAAAGAAGGACTTTAATATAATGCTTGTAATACTAATATGAACACTAAAACGCCACTCTATAAATGGTAACTGTTAACAAGTTGTGAATACACAATGTGAGGAAATGCTATAAAATAGGAAGGTCTATACACCTTTCTATATAAATACAAGTTGAAAACCTAACATAAAACTCCTTTCTTTTTAGATGGGCGAGATCATCTGGCCGTGATAGAAGCGGTCAGGTCCCGTTTTTTCCACGTGCTATGTTTAAAACAAAAGGCCAAAGCAAGTACAAATGAGGCTATATTCTGCATGGCTGCCTTATATGTTAAAAAATTAAAATGGATACTTAAATAAACAAGGAGCGATGAATGTGAAGAAAAAGCAACCTATCGACTCTCCGATTCTTGATGAAACGATTCCGCATCAAATGAATTTCCCTTCGTTTAAAGGAACTGGCATCACAATGCAACAACCATTCATCAATGAATATGACGTGATTATTGGTGATAGCCAATATAATTCAGAAAATAGCCCCCTAAATAATTGGAGCGATGATATCGATCCTGCTATTATGGCCGGAGACCAATGGGTGCATCCAACGAATGATATCGGTTGGATTGCTGAAGAAAATCAAGAATTACTATCTAAAAATAATAATGATGCAGAAGATGTTTTTATGCATCCACAGTTTGGTATTAATGATTAACACAGAAAAGCGATTCTATTTTACAAAATAGAATCGCTTTTCTTATCCAATAATAATCCGTTCTTTCGGATATTTATATCGAGGCGGTGTCTCTCTTCCCCCAATCACCAATATGAACGTTAAAATACCAATCCGCCCGATAAACATCAGCACAATTAATATTAACTTTCCAATTGTTGTGAGTTCTGATGTAATTCCTGTTGATAATCCTGTTGTTCCAAATGCTGAACACACTTCTACGACGAGGTTCATTAATGGAAATGGTTCCGTTATACATAAAATAAATATCGCTACCGCACATAGCAATGCACCCATCAATGCAACAACAAATGATTTTACAATATCTTCTTCATGTAATTGTCTCCCGAATACCCGTACACTTCTACTACCTTTTGCAAAGTTATACAATACGAGGATACTAACGGCAAATGTTGTTGTACGAATGCCGCCACCAACAGAACTTGGAGAAGCGCCAATAAACATTAATATACTCATAAAGAAAAGTGTCGGAGGTGAAAATTCTTGAATATCCATCGTTGCTAAGCCGCCACTTCTTGTTGTAACAGATTGAAACAATGTATAAAACAGCATTTCATCCCACGATTTGCCGTGCAAAAAATGATTCCATTCCAATAAAAAAATAACAATCGTTCCAACAATAACTAGAGAAAAGAACGTTGTCGTTGTAAGTTTTGTAAATAACGAGAATCGAAATAATTCATGTTTCTTTTTACCAATATATTGCTTTATTTCAATTAACACTGGAAAACCAATTGCACCTAAAATAATGAGAAACATATGAATAATTTGTACGATATAATCTTTTTGATACGGTATAAGCGATTGGCCCGTCAAATCAAATCCACCATTCGTTGTCGCACTAACAGCTGCAAAAAAACCATGAAAATATGCTTCCTTCCAGCTAGGAAAGTAATGTAAAAATCTTGTTCCTAATAAAAGGGCACCAAGCACTTCAATCGAAACAATTAATATTAAAATAGAGCGCATTAAATGAACAAGTCCAGCTAAATTCCCTTGATTTTGATCTGCCATAATTAATCGCCGCTGCTGCAAACCTATTTTCTTCCCTGTAATCATCCAAACAAACGTACCAAGCGCCATAATGCCAAGTCCACCTAATTGTAAAACAAGTGCTAATATCACAATACCTGCTGTATTAAATGTATCTGGAATTGACACAGTAGATAACCCTGTTACACTTACTGCACTAACAGATATAAATAAAGCATCGATAAATGGCAAATTCACTCCTGGTTTTAAAACAAATGGCATGCTTAATAATATAACTGATACAATTACAGCGATGCCATAAAATACAGCGATGAGCTGTACTGGCCTTAAACGTTGTAACCAATTTCTAATAACTTTCATTCCATCACTTCTTTAACTTTTTTGCGTAAAATACTTTAAAATCCGAACTACTACGAATAATGAGCACACCACATATCATATCATTTTCCAACATTTCATAACAAGGAATAGGTATTCCTTTCACTTGTTGAAATCGTAAAATTCTTACTGTTCGAACAGTAAGCGGTGATGACGCAGCCATGACCAACAATACTCGGGTAAGTGAATGTAACACCGTCTTAATGTAAAAGCTGTAAGCTCACACTATCCCTCTTTTCCACAAAAAAATCCAGCTAGTTTTCACTAACTGGATTACTTCGCTTTTACTCCATATCAATTCCTAGTTTGAGCGTTCTTCAAGCCAATTCCCAACTGTTGGATATGTTTGCTTTACCGCTGTTCCGCCGTACACAATTGACATATGCCCCGTTGGAATACAAACATACTGCTTATCAACACTCGAAATATGATCTAATAAAGCTTCCACTTGACATGGAAGTGCAATATGATCACGTTTCGCAGAAATATTTAATACATTTGCCTTAATATTTTCCAACTTCACCTGTTGGCCGCGAATCACAAGCTCACCTTTCACTAGCTTATTTTTTTGATAAAATTCTCGAATCCATTGACGATATGCTTCACCCGGAAACGGAATCCCATCTGCAACCCATTTTTGAACTAATCTCCAACTTTCTACAAACTGCTCATTTTCTGAACGATCAAGAAGTGCTACATAAGGACCGACAAAATTTGAAATTGGCTTTAACATTTTATTTCCAAAATCAATCATTTCCGGAGGGATATTGCCAAATGTATCCACCGCTTTATCTAAGTTAAAATATTTTTCATCTAATAGCGGTCCATATAACCCTGTATCAGAGAAGTCAAATGGGCTCGTCATAAAAATTAAATTACGAATCGGCATATGTGGGTGAAGTGCAGCATAAATAGACGTTAATGTTCCTCCCATGCAATAACCAAGCAAAGAAATTTCTTCTGCCTTTGCTGTACGCAGTACCTTTTTCACAGCTTTTGCAATGTAATCGAGAACAAAATCATCAAATTTCAAATGACTATCTTCTAAACCAAACGTTCCCCAGTCTAGCATATACACATCAAAACCACGGTCCACTAAATATTCCACTAAACTATTCCCTGGTGTTAAATCCATAATGTAAGGCTTATTAATAAGAGCATAAATTAACAAGATAGGAACAGAATGTGTCTTTTCTTTCTTCGGAATGTAACGATATAACTTCGTCTTATTTTTCGTCCAAATCACCTCTTTCGGCGTTAAACCTACTTGCGGCTCTGGTTCACGAAGTAATACTTCACTCGCTCGTCTAAAGCGTCGATATGCTTTTCGATATTCCTCTGGATACAACTCTAATTGCTTTTCCCATTCTGCTCTGGGCATTGTCATGTTCACAACTCCTTTATATTTTTATTCCGTTTAGAAAGAAAGAAGTGCATACCCATCATAGACATGCACTTCTTTGTTGTTAGATTACATATATAAACCGCCATTAATATTTAATTGCTGACCTGTAATGTACGCACCATCTCGGCAAAGGTATACAACACCTTTTGCAATCTCATCAGCTTGACCGAAACGTTTCTTCGGAATTTTCGATACAATTTGCTCACGAACGTTTTCTGGAACTTCCGCTACCATCTCTGTATCAATAAAGCCTGGGCAAATCACATTTACTGTTACATTTGTTCTTGCAAGTTCTAATGCTAATGATTTTGTAAATCCAATCATACCAGCTTTTGCAGCTGAATAATTCGTTTGTCCAAATCCACCAGCTTGACCAATAATAGAAGAGATACTAATAATTCGTCCCTCTTCAGCTTCCGTTATGTATGGAAGTGCCGCACTTGTTGTGTTAAATACGCTACTTAAATTCACATCGATAACGCGATCCCAATCTTCACGATTTAACTTTTTAAATGTACGATCTCTCGTAATTCCAGCATTATTAACTAAAATGTCTACTTTTCCAAAGTGCTGTACTGTTTCTTCTATAAGACGTTTTGCATCTTCTAACTTAGAAACATCTGCTTGACAAGCATACACATCATGTCCTTCTTTTGCGAGCTCATTCACAAGGTTCTCCGCAGCATCTTTACTGCTATTGTAATTAATTACTACCTTTGCCCCTTCTTCTGCTAGTGCTACTGTAATTGCTTTTCCAATCCCCTTTGCTCCACCCGTTACAATTGCTACTTTTCCATGTAATTGAGCCATTTTGTGCTCCCCCTTTGTTATTATTTGCGGCTACATGATGGATGGATTTCGCCTAGATGTACACCGCATAATGCATGTATACATTTATAAATAATATATCGCTCTAGAAAGAGGTTCTCCCTTCCGCTTTCAGAACGAATATATATTTAACGAAATTATTTTTTTGGATCTTGTTTCACTTGTGCAGCTGGCACTTGTAGTTTTTCTAATATTCCATTCTGTCCTTCTAATAGCTCTAAAATTTTATCTAATTTATTTTCTAGTGTTCGAATATCTTGTTTCACTTTTGTTACATCACGTTTTATTGTAGGCGATTGTCCAAGGGATTCTGTATTTTCCTCCAAAAACTCTTCAATATTGTCAACTTTGTTTTCTAAATTAATAACAAGAGAGGCAACTCGTGCAATATCTTCTTGCGTTGGGATATTCACTTTCTCTAAATACCCTTTCGTTGCATCATTCATCATCTTTTGATAAAACAAGTTCAAATCTAAAACGCTTCCCATCCATGCAGAATACTCTTCTGTCTTGACTGTTTCATTAAGCGTTTTTCCCCAAAACTTTTCTGTCTGTTCGTAAACTTCCTTCCAAGCTTGCAGTGGATCGAGTTTTTGTTCAATCACTTCTCCTACACTCCTTCATTTCGTTATTAAAACCAATAAAACAATTGAAATAATTCAATCTATTCATTATTTTCCAATATTCTGTCTAAAAGTTCAAGAGTGTATTTATTTTTTCTATTTTCAAAAAAAATGAATTGACAAAAAATACAGATAGGTGTAAATTGCACATATAAGAAAAAATTCCCAACTAACTGATTCATGAGGTGATGCACAATCATGCTACAAAATGAACCAGAAAAAAAAGAAAGTTTGGAAACGTCCCAAACGAAACAACCAAACTCCATGCCAAAAAACTTCTTAGTTCCATTCCTACTTCTCTGTCTTAAAGACTGGAGTCTTCACGGTTACAAACTCATTCAAATGCTAATGGATATTGGCTTTTCTTCTATTGATCAAGGTAATGTATATAGGACTTTGCGAAAGTTAGAAAAAGAAAACCTCATATCTTCCACTTGGGATACAAGTGAAGGAGGTCCAGCAAAACGAATTTATTCTTTAACGGAATATGGAGAGGAATATTTAACTTCTTGCGCTACGTCTTTTGAACAATACCAAAAGATGCTGCGTACATTTTTTAACCTATACACAAATGCATTCTTCCCATTTTCCACGGTTTCAGTAAAGGATGAGAAATCTTCATCATCTTCTGGTGATACAGCAGATTAATCTGCGTTCACAATATGTAAAAATTTTATTTGGAGGTCAAGTCATGGAAACGAAACCACACGAACTTGTTGATGCATTCTGGAAAAATTGGTCACACTCTCTTTCCCTTTTCTCTTCAGCGGGAAAACAAATGGAACAACTTACATTAGAAACGTTGAAACATCAGCAGGAAGCTTTGCATAAATTAACAGAAAGTACACAAGAAATCGAAAAAGAAATCCAGCAATTTTCAGCACAAGCAAACACACAATATACTGAATATGTAAAGCAATTCGCCGGAAATTCCTTTAATGAACAAATGGATGGATGGCACGAAAAATGGAATGAACTTTCCAATCAGATGCAGCAAATCACTGTGTCTCCAACAAAAACATCTCTATCTTTACTTTCACAAACAAGCGAACAGTTCGAAGAAGCAGTGAAGCAACTAATTAGCCAACAACAACAACAACGTGAAGAGGTTCAAAAGCAAATGGAAAGTTTTTTAGAAGAATTCAAATCCATGCAACTAGACCTCGTAAAAAAGTTCGAGGAAAACTCAAAAAATCTATTTACTTCCATGAAGTAAGAAAGATGTGGCAACTAACTGCAAAAAATACTCTTTCCTTTCTTTCTCCCGTTGCATCTGGATGGCTTACATTTTTCAACATGGAAAAGAAGGAGGAAGAAATGAATCCTTTTCGAGAAGCAGAATCTGTTCATGAGCTTTATTATGATGACATTCACATAGGGGATCAAGCTTCTTTAACAAAAACGATTGCAAACGAAGATATTATTACGTTTGCAAAACTTACGGGCGATGTAAATCCCATTCATCTCCTTGATTCTTTTGCCAAAACAACGATGTTTAAAGAACGCATTGCTCATGGTATGCTCGTTTCTAGCTTTATTTCAACAATACTTGGCACAAAGCTTCCTGGAAAAAATACCATTTATTTATCACAAAATATCGCATTCCGTGCCCCTGTAAAAATCGGAGATACACTACGTGTTATCGCTGAAGTCATTGAAAAACGCGATGATAAAAGGTTTATTACCTTACAAACAAACATATATAATCAATACAATAAAGTTGTTGTAGAAGGTACAGCAACCGTTATGAAAAAAGAGTAGCGCTGCTACTCTTTTTCATTTCATCCAAGAACTGCTAGTCTCTCCGATTACTTCCGCGTATGAGTGAAATTCAAACACATACAATAACAACATCAGCTTCTATAAGCTGAAAATGAAAAAAGGGGTACTATACTATGGCGAAAACAAATAAATTACTTGTTCCTGGTGCTGAACAAGCACTAGAACAGTTTAAGTATGAAATTGCACAAGAATTTGGCGTGAATCTAGGATCGAACACAGCTGCTCGTTCAAATGGATCTGTCGGCGGCGAAGTAACAAAACGTCTCGTTTCCCTTGCACAACAACAGTTACGTGGATAATAAATAAAATAAACAATGGATTTGAGGCAGATATTCTCTGCCTCTTTACTATTTTCATTTTAAAGATAACAAAACAAACTACTCATGAGCACTTCCCTCTCCTCGTAGAAAGTATAAGAAATGAAATATTCACACAAAAACCTTTTAACAGGTTGACACACTATAGTATTACTTATATACTGTACGTAATAGCATATTTCCAAAGGGGAGTAGCGTCAGAGAAAATATTCTCTGAAACAAAGTCGTCATTACGTGGAACCATGTTCCTCCGGCTTTGTTGGCATATTTTATTACATATGTCTAGCAAGACCTTTGCCTATTAACGGCAGAGGTCTTTTTTGCATTCATTTCTAAATTCCTCCGCCGTTAATAGAGCTTATTTTTTGGGAAGCTAAACAATGGGGAATTTTCTTTTTTTGTTTAGCGCCTATACAAACGAGAGGAGAATGTAAATGGAACTATCTTTATTATTGCAGTATGGTTGGGTATTACTTATTTTAGTCGCTTTGGAAGGAATTTTAGCAGCGGATAATGCACTTGTCCTTGCAATCATGGTAAAACACTTACCGGAAGAAAAACGGAAAAAAGCTTTATTTTACGGACTTGCAGGAGCATTTGTATTCCGCTTTGGATCATTGTTTATGATTTCATTTCTTGTCGATGTATGGCAAGTACAAGCAATTGGTGCTGTTTATTTAATGTTTATCGCTGTGAATCACCTTGTAAAAACGTATGTTAAAAAGAATGCAACGCATCAAGAAACAGAAAAAAAAGAAAAAGAGAAAAAACAAGAAAACTTTTGGTGGACTGTATTCAAAGTAGAAGTTGCTGATATTGCGTTTGCTGTTGACTCTATTTTAGCAGCGGTTGCATTAGCAATGACATTACCGAAAACAAACCTTGGTACAATCGGCGAACTTGATATCGGACAGTTTGCTGTTATTTTCGCAGGCGGTATGATTGGATTAATCATTATGCGCTTTGCCGCATCCGCTTTCGTAAACTTACTGAAACGTAAACCTGGATTAGAAACTGCTGCATTCATGATTGTAGGTTGGGTTGGTGTGAAATTAGCAGTTTATACGTTAGCTCATCCTGCATTAGGTGTCATTCCACATGAATTCCCAGAATCAACTACTTGGAAATTGATTTTCTGGGGTGTATTGCTTGCAATTGGTGCAGGTGGTTGGTTCTTATCAAAAGAAACAAACCCAAACGTACAACAGGATTCGAAACAATATAACGAAAAAGCGCTGTAATTTCAGCGCTTTTTCTTTTTCTCAAAAATTGGTGAGGTTTCTCAATTATTGAATATGTACTATATTATACAACATATTGTTAGCGCTTTCACCAAAAAAGATGTCCTTTTTGTGAAATGTTGCACAAACTTATTGAAAGTAAGAGCAAATAGGTGTACTTTATTCATATAAAGAGTATTTATAATCGATGTATTGAAGGAGCGTAATGTTTTATGCTAGAACAAGGAGTAGATTACGTTGTACAGCTTGCAAAGAAAAAAGCAAAAATGCTAGATAACAATCCGATGGAATATTTTCTTCGAGCAGCGCTAGCTGGTATCTATATCGGATTTGTTATTGTAGTATGTTTTAAGTTAGGGAATTTTTTTCATGATGCACATTCACCTGCAACATATTTAGCATCTTCTGCGTTTTTTGGAGTCGCACTTATTTTAATCATATATGGCGGAGCTGAATTATTTACAGGAAATACAATGTATTTCACCATTTCAACTTTACGAAAAGAAACAACTGTTGTTGATACACTTCGCAACTGGGGTGCTTGTTATGTAGGAAACTTAGTAGGCGCAGTATTTTTCGCAGCGCTCTTTTATGCAACTGGTATTTTTGAAACGATAAGTCACAATCACTTATTAAATGAAGTTGTCGCAGGAAAGATGGGCGCATCAACCATGCACTTATTTTTCAAAGCTATCTTATGTAACTGGCTCGTTTGTCTTGCATGTTTTCTTCCATCTCAAGTAAAAGGAGATACAGCTAAAATACTTGTAATGATGTTTCTTGTATTTGCTTTCTTCTTATCAGGATATGAACATAGCATCGCAAATCTGTCACTATTTTCAATTGCTCTACTTGTTCCACATCCTGATACAATTTCTTTTGCGAATGCAATTCATAACTTAATTCCAGTTACAATCGGTAACATAATTGGTGGATCTGTATTTGTTGGTATGGTATATCATTATTTGACTAAAACAAAAAGTGAAACAGAATCTGCAAAAGCAGAAATCGATTCCGCACAAACTGAAGAAATCATTCCATTACCAGCACATGTAAAATAAAGCACACGTCGAAAGCATGCATTCCAAATTGATTGGAATGCATGCTTTTTTAGTAACTTCCAACACGTTTAATCATAATAGATGAAGAAATTTCCCCAGACTCTTTTCCTTTTTGGATCCGATCTAACATATAATGTTGTCCTATCGGATCATTCGTATGAAAATGAATTTCTTCCACATGTAATCGTTCCTGACAAAATGCATCTACGAAATACAACCCATTTCTCTGACGAAATCCCATATTATAATCGAGCGATAAGGTATGTACCTTATTATTTCGAATGAGCTCCAGTGCTTGTTCGGCTGTCGTCGCTAGTGTAAAACCAGCTGGGCACGGTCTTTGATCATCCATATATACATTCATCTTTCCCCTCCTCTACATACTATATGTACATATTGTACCAAGTGCAATAAAAGGCGCAAAGGGAAGTGGTTCTTTATACGTCATCCGTCTAAGCGCAATAAAAATGATAAGAAAACAAAGACCAAATAAGGATGAGAAAAAAAGTGACAACAGTATCGTTTTTGTTCCAACGACAAACCCAAGTAAAGTAAATAGTTTCACATCCCCTCCTCCAATTCCTTTTGGATAAATAGCTTGAATGAAATATAAGAGCATAAACATAACCATTGCTGCTAACAATCCATCCCACCATAGCGATGGCTGTATAAAAAAACGTTCTATTAGAAATAGTCCTGTAAAAAAGCATAAAATTCGATTTGGAATTACCATATAAAGAAGATCTGTAATGGAAACAATGAAAAGAAGTGATAACAGCGTCCACACGATAATCAGCTGCTCGTTGAAACCAACAGAAACTGCCGCGAGAAGAAACAATACCCCTGCAATGCCTTCAAATAAAGGATGCAAATATGAGATTTTTATATTACAATGCGTGCACCTTCCTTTTTGGATACAAAATGATAAAATGGGAATCAACTCTTTTAGTTGTAATACGTGGGAACAATGAGAACAATGTGAGCGTGGTTTTATAATGGAATATCCGAGCGGAATACGATAAGCAACAACGTGATAGAATGAGCCTAATATCAAACCAGTGAAAAAAGCATATACATAAAATAGCATTCCATCCTCTCCTTTCGCGCTTAGTATAACAAGAAAAGGTAACATATTGTATTTTCAAAAATGTATCTTTCTCCATAAAAAAACAGGCCCTTATTAGGCCTGTTTTTCCATTTATACAACAAAATAAAATGCTTTTAATGGTCCGTGTACACCAACAACTAAGTTCATTTCAATGTCAGCAGAGTTACTTGGCCCTGTAATAAAATTAATACAAGAAGCTGGTGCTTCTCCATTTTCCACACGTGTATTTAAATCACGTACCGCTTGTGTAATACGGGGCACGATTGTTTCACGTGGAATAATCGCTACATAAACAGTCGGTAAAAAGTGTAGTGAACGTCCTCTTCCTTTATGACTTTGCACAACAATTGTACCTGATTCCGCTAATGTATAATCACTAAACGAAATTCCGATATTTGCTTTTTCCGCTAACTTCATGTTTTCTTCTTTCTTCGCTGGATCCCAAGTATTTACTTCTACGTTTTCACCTGGAAGTTCCGCTTCAAACAATTGCCCAAGTCCATACTCTTCAAAACGCTCATCTTGAGATAACATAATTGGTCCGCCGCCGTTTTCCGTGATAACGTTCTTAATTGCAGCACTTAATTCAGCTCGATTTGTTTCAATAACAGTTGTATGAATGTTGTTACATTGCTTTTTAAATACTTCTAATAATTCCTCTTGTGAGTAATCATTTAACGTTTCTACATTAATATTGTTTTTCCATTCAGGGCGCTGTACCCCTTCTGTTTTGCGTTCACGTCCAAGCTGTTTTGCGATATTTTCTAAAAATGAATCGCGGTTTTGAATCGTTCCTGCCATTAGTTATTCCCGCCTTTCTTATGCTCTTTATACCAATCGCGGAATCTTTCTTTGCTTGGCGCTGGGAATTCGCGAATTTCCGTCCAATTTTTCAGCGGTCCCACACCTTTAGAAACGCGGTTTCCGGATGTGAATGGGCTCATTGCAGCTGGCGCCATTTTCGATCCCATTTTGTATAAAGCCGCAGAAGAAGCGCCCATACTAAACATCTTCATCGCAAGTTTTTCTGCAAGCGGTACACGTCCTTCTTTTTCCACAATTACTTGGCGATGTTTTAATAACAAGTCATGCAATGGAATTTTTACTGGACAAGCTTCTGTACATGCTCCGCATAAACTAGATGCATATGGAAGTTCTTTATAATCATCATAGCCACCTAAAAGCGGTGTTAATACCGCACCAATTGGTCCAGGATAAATAGATCCGTAAGAGTGACCACCAACATGACGATACACCGGGCATACATTGATACATGCCGCACAGCGAATACATTGCAGTACTTGACGGAACTCAGAACCTAAAATTTCAGAGCGGCCATTATCTACAACAACTAAATGGAACTCTTCTGGTCCATCTATTTCGTCTTCTTGAATTGGTCCCGCTATGGTTACATAACTTGTTAATTTTTGACCAACAGCACTACGACAAAGTAAACCGACAAGAACATCAAGCTCTTCCATCGTTGGAACCATACGTTCCATACCCATTACCGCAATTTGTGTTTTCGGAATAGACATAACAAGGTCTGCATTCCCTTCATTTGTTACTAAACAAAGAGAACCTGTGTTAGCAACCGCAAAGTTACATCCTGTTACTCCGATTTCTGCATCCATAAATTTTTCACGAAGAATTTTACGAACAAACTTCGTCATCTCATATGGATCATCGGATTTTTCATATCCTAATTTTTCTTTAAACACATCACGAATTTGCGTTCTATTTTTATGTAGTGCTGGTGCAACAATATGAGATGGCGGATCATTGTCTACTTGTAAAATATACTCTCCTAAGTCACTCTCAACGACTTCACAACCGATTTCTTGAAGGGCATGGTTCATACCAATCTCTTCTGTTACCATTGATTTTGATTTCACAACTTTTTTCGCTTGTTTCTTTTCAGCTACTTGTTTAATATACTCAGCTGCCTCTTCTTTCGTTTTCGCAAAGAAAACATGGCCGCCTCGTTTTGATACATTTTCGCTTAGTTGCATTAAATAATAATCTAAGTTTTCTAGCGTATGCTGACGAATTTGTTCACCAAGCTCACGCCACTCTTCCCAGTTACCTAACTCTTCAGCTGCTTCTAAACGTTTTGTGTATAAACGTGTTTGTGCAGATGATACTGCCCCGCGCATAAACGAATCTTGAAGATTTTCACCAACACGATCATTAAATTTTTTATCACTTGTTTTCATAGACATAGCTTACTTCCCCCTTCATCAGCGGCTATTCAATACTTCAGCAATATGCATTACTTTCACATTTTTTCCTAAGCGCTCGATACGTCCGCCAATGTTTAACAAACACCCACAATCTGCTCCAATTAAATAATCAGCACCTGTTTCCATGACACTATCAACTTTTTCATCTACCATCTGTTCAGAAATTGGCGTCATTTTTACTGAGAACGTTCCTCCAAAACCGCAACAATTTTGTACATTTGGCAGTTCTCTCACTTCTAAGCCCTTCACATTTGATAATAAAATACCTGGAGCTTCTTTTACTCCTAGTATACGCGTCATGTGACAAGATTTATGGACCGTTGCTACACCATCCAAACGAGCACCAACATCAGTAACTTTTAACACATCAACAATAAATTGTGTCAATTCATATGTTTTTTCAGCTACTTTTTGCGCACGCGGTGCCCATTCTGGATCATCTTTAAATACATGTGGATACTCGTGAAACATTGTCGCACAAGAACCAGAAGGTGTAACGATATACTCAGCATTTTCAAATGTGCTAATCATATGCTTCATTGCTTCTTTTGCCGCTTCTACATGGCCGCTATTGTAAGCAGGCTGCCCACAACAAACTTGCGCTTCCGGAAATTCAATTTCACAACCTAATCGCTCTAAAATTTCAACCGTCGCTTTGCCGACATTTGTTTCAAACATATCGACTAAGCATGTAACAAACAATGTAACTTTCATATTATAGTTCCCCCTCATTTCAACTCAGCCAACATTCATATGGTCATCAGATGACTTGTTAAAAAAGAAAGAAGTGAGACATGAACTGCTCCTATTCTTCCTTTAGAAAACGCTTTCTTATGCTTTCTCTATTTTATCAAATACATAAAGTTTTAAAAGCATAAAATTACGAATTTGTTTCTTCAATGCCTGTGACCATACATTCTACTTTCGTTAGGTGATCTTGCATCGCTTGCTGCGCTGCTGCAACATCATTCTCTAACACTGCTTCATAAATTTTTCGATGCTCTTCTAGAAGTCGTTCTGCTGTTGTTTGTTCACCATATAAAATAATTCGTCTTGTTTCACCGATTGTTTCAGCAATCATTTCAGAGACATGGTTCATTAACTCTAACAAAATATTGTTATGTGAAGCTTCTGCAATTGCCATATGGAAATGAAAATCTGCTTTTTCACCAGCTCGTTCATCTCCGACCCCTTTTTGCATCTCATCTAACCAACGCTGCATATTGTGTAAGTTTTCTTCTGTGCGTTTTACTGCTGCTGCACCAACTGCTCCTACTTCAAGCACTTTTCGCACTTCCAATAAATTCACAATATCTTCTTGTTTCATTAGCAACGTTGTATTTAATGACGATGTTAAAGCAGAGGCATTAAAATTCTTCACATACGTACCTTCACCTTGTTTCATCTCAATTAAGCCCATTGCTCGCAATGCGCTTAACGCTTCGCGCACAGCAGATCTGCCAACTTGGAACTGCTCTGCCAATTGATGAACAGGAAGAAGTTTGTCACCAGGCTTTAATGTACCATTTTTAATCATTCCTAAAATGGCTTCCGATACTTCTTCGTAAATTTTTTTTGGTTTAATAGATTTGTATTCCAGTTGTATCACCCCAGTATCATCCAAACAACAATGACAACAATTTATCCCGCGCTAACGGGCAGTAAAGCTCTCACCTCAAGATTCTGAGAAATAAAAAAAGATAGGCAAGAGATAACTAAAGTTTCACTTTATACAGAAAATAGCATCCCTATCTATTTTAGAACTAAACGCACAGAAGTACAAACATTTTGTTCATAAAATAGACAAAAAAAGTTATCTCACTACTTCAAGGAAGGAAAGCCATATCTCTTCATTATGATTATGAAGAAATAACCGGTAGATAAATCAAAATCGTCGTTCCTTTTCCTTCTTCACTTTCAATTTGCCACGTTCCATCGTGAATGTGCACAATTTGTTTTACAATCGCAAGTCCTAGCCCCGTTCCACCGTTGTGACGACTTCTCGCTTTATCCACTCGGTAAAAACGTTCTCCTAACTTTTCGAGATGTTCAGCGCCAATGCCAATCCCGGTATCTTTCATTTGCAATTTACATTGCCCTGCTTGTTGTTCTAATTGGACATGTATCGTCCCATTCTCACCTGTGTAGCGAATCGCATTATCTATGATATTATGAAGCACTTGTTGCATCCTATCTTCATCAATGTTGACAATGACATCTGGATCAAGAGTTGTCTGCAATGTAATTTGTTTTTCTGTCACTTGTAATTCATATGTCTCTAGTACATCTTCAATTAACTGTGCAAATACAATAGGCTGCTTTTTAAGAGGGAAACGTTCTCCTTCAAGCTGCGCTAAATCCAATAAATCATGAACAAGACGTTGCATGCGTCCTGCTTCTTTATGAACAAGCCCGGTAAATTTTAACTGTTGCTCTCCTTTTGCTACGCCGTCAATAATGGCTTCGCTATATCCTTTAATATAACTAAGGGGCGTTCGCAGTTCATGTGACACATTTGCTAAAAATTCTTTTCGCTGCACATCCTCTTCTTCTAGTGAACTTGCCATCTTATTAAATGCTTTACCAAGCCGACCGATTTCATCTTCTGATGAAATTGTAATTCGCTGCGAAAAATCTCCTTTTGCCATATGATTCGCAACCCGCTCCATTTGTGAAAGAGGCTTTGTAATGGCAATGACAATCTTTCGGCCAATCCATACAGTTAACACAATCATGACAAGAGCTAGAGGAGCTAAAATGAGTCCCATTTCATAAATTAAATCTTTAATGCTCTTTAAAGGAATATAAGAATATACAATACCGACCAATTTTTTATTGTCTAGTACAGGAATAACAACACCCATAATGTTACGCTGAAAATGCTCTTCATATCCCATCTTTGTAATCGTCTTTCCTTCTAACAATGATTGCCGGTCATCCTCGCTAATAATTGAATTGTAATGAACATCAAATGGAAGACATGCACTTAAATCGCGTGGATTATTCACAAACAATACATCAGCACTCGCAATTTTATCGAATGATTTTACTCTTTCCTCAAATACATCTATAGGTTCATCTGCTTTATATTGCGCAACAAGGCGGTTTCCCTCTGCTTTTAATGTATCTTCAATATTTTGAACATATAATTTTTCATACGAATATAATGAAACAAAATATAAAAACGAAACTGTTATACAAACCGCGCACGCAATGGTAAGCCATAACTTTTGTACCATCGTAAACATTTTACACCTCAAATTTATAGCCTACGCCCCAAACAGTTTGAATACAATTTCCACGTTCCCCAAGCTTTAAGCGCATTGTTTTCACATGCGTATCAACTGTTCGAGTGCTACCGGCGTAATCATATCCCCAAACTTTTTCAAGCAACTGCTCCCGGCTAAATACTTGGCCGTTATGTTGACAAAGAAAATAAAGTAAATCAAATTCTTTCACAGTTAATGAAATACCTTCCCCATCTATTTCAACGCGGCGACTTTTCTCATTAATAACAACTGGTCCAAATTCTATTTCCTCTTGTTCTTCATATTTCGTATATCTCCTTAACACTGCTTCCATACGTGCAATCAATTCTCCTGGACTAAATGGTTTAACAATATAATCATCAGCCCCTGTACGCAATCCGTTTACGCGATTCCATTCCTCTCCTTTTGCTGTCAAAAAGATAATCGGAATATCGGATGTTTTTCGAATTTCTTTACAAACAGTAATCCCATCCATTTCTGGCATCATGATATCCAAAATAACAAAATCAAAGTTGTCTATTTCAAGCATGTGCAGCGCCTGTTTTCCATTTTCAGCTTCTTTCCACTCATAACCGAAGTTGTCCAAATACATACCGACAAGCTGTCTCATATCACTTTCATCATCAACAAGTAGTACTTTATACTTACTCATTTCTTCTCCCCTACTCTTTGCGTAAATTGAAATGGCCCTTTCCCAACGGAAATTGTCTGTTTTATTTTCATTTCATTTAAATCTAAAACATACACTTCATCGCTATCGTAGCTTGCAACATACCCTTCACTACCAATTTGCCAAAATGCAAATGGATTCGAGCCTACTTCTAGCGATCCTACTTCTTTATATGTTTTTCCATCAAATTTTCTCAGCGTGTTCGACCCGTGACTAAGTACATAAATAAATCGCTGATCTGTAGACAGACTGACCGGCATAAATGGTGCATGTAACGATTGTAACATCTGCCCATCTTGTACAGAATACTCGAGCACTTTTTCATTTACTTGTTTCCCGTCACCATGCCCGCCAATAAATATGTCCTTTCCATCTCCGCTAAGAAAAGCACCTGTTGAAGCTGGTGGAATCATAAAAGAGTTCACAACCTTCTTTTGTTTCACATCAATACTAGACAATTTCGTATCATAAAAATTAAGAACATATAACATATCATGCTGTTGAACCATCGTCAGCGGACCCTTTCCAACCGAAATGCTCTCTGTTTCTTTTCCATCGGTTGTAAACACACGAATTTTTTGCTGATTTTGATCCGCCGCAAATAACTCTTTTCCACTTTCAGATAATAAGATATTGGCTATGCCTTTTCCTGTATTCCATTTTTCAAGTTGCTTTCCATCTTTCAAAGAATATACATATATATACTCAAGCTGTTTTCCATATACAAGTAAACGATTCTTATCTGGTAACAACGTTGTCCCCGTAATTGTTTCATTTAAATGCCACGTTGTAATTGTTTTTTTCGTATCCGTATCAATAAAACTGATACTTCCTTCTTTTATATTTGTCGTTATAAGAAGAGGTTTTTTCGGATCAATAGATTGATATGCCCCTCCCTTACACCCTGTAAGTAATAGTACGATACAAAGTGAAATAAGCCACCTTTTCAAAAGATTACCTCCATTATGGACAGTTTCGTTATACTTGTAAAATAGCAAATAATTGTGAGGAAAGTGTGAAATCTTTTTTCTTACTATATAATATATGAATAGAAATTAAAAACCCGCTTTTTTAGGTGGGCGAGAGCTTCTGGCCATGCCATAGTAGCGGTCAGGGCCTTTTTCTGCCACATGCAAGGTTTTAAACAAAAGGAGAAAGCGAGTACAGGTCATGTTGTATTCTACATAGCAGTGATTTCTATATCGAAAATTCAAATGGATATATACATATAATATATAAATGTATATTGAAAATTAGAAATAGAAAACCCTTTTTTAGGGGGTGAGCGCAAATCATATTTCGTTTCGCTTAGCATAGCAGCTTCCTCTTATATTTCCACTGATATATCGACCGTTTTGGGGAATATATCGGCGCTTCGACACAATATAAAGACACTTCGACGATATTCGACACAAAAAGCGCACTACAGGTGGCTGACAAAATCCCAGTCCTCTCAACATGAAAAACGGACGTACCTTTCTCGATTAAAGGTACGCCCGTCTTTTTTATAGTCTACAACATTAAAAATATGTTACTGTATAATAAAAAAGAACGACAAAAAGATTACAATTGCGTTAAAAACAATCCATAATATTCCTCTGTTTTCTCCTATAAACGTTAGTGTTATCCTATTTCCCTCCTTTCAATATAGAAAATATAGTAAATTATTGCTGTTACTCTTCCTCTATTAAAATATTAACTATCCCTTATGACATCTAATATTTCCTTATTTTGTTCCCTTTGACTAGTTAGGATAAAAAAGGCAATCTTGTAACCTATGAATTTTTTTCCAACATTTTTTCGACAAAATCTGTGCTACGATGATTGTGTCAATCAAACAGGCAGGCAAAAACAAATCTGTTTGATCATAAATCTATATTTACATGGGGGACAACTATAATGAAAAAACGTGCTTTACTATCTGTAGTAGCAGCAACTGCTCTTACTCTTGGAGTAACAACACATACTGCGAAAGCAGAAACAATGCAACCATCAACACCAAAAGTTCAAAATATTTCGTATTCTCCATTATTTATGCAATATATGAATCAACAAGACTTTCAATCTTTCTTCACATCTCTTTTTAATTCATATGCAAAATGGAATGTAGGTGCTTTCCAACCAGGAAACTGCGTTATTCCTGGCCAACCGACATACACAACAATTACAACTCCTTGGGGGAATATTGTAATTACAAACCCAGTTAACAACAATGAAACAACTAAGCCGGAAGAAAAACCAGCTGATAACAACTCAGCAGCTAAGCCAGAAGAGAAACCTGCTGACAACAACCAAGCAACTAAGCCAGCTGACAAACCGGCTGATAACAACCAAGCAACTAAGCCAGCTGACAAACCGGCTAATAAACCTGCCGACAACAATCAAGCAACTAAGCCAGCTGACAAACCGGCTAATAAACCTGCCGACAATAATCAAACAACTAAGCCAGCTGATAAGCCTGCTGAAGAGTCAAAAGGTTCATTAAGCGCATTTGAACAAAAAGTTGTTGATTTAACAAATGCTGAACGTGCTAAACAAGGTTTACCGGCATTAAAAGTAGACGCTCAGTTAAGTAAAGTAGCTCGTATTAAATCAGAAGATATGCAAAAAAATCATTACTTCGATCACACTAGCCCAACATACGGTTCTCCGTTTGATATGATGAAACAGTTTGGCATTTCATATAAATCTGCTGGTGAAAACATTGCACAAGGACAACGTACTCCTGAAGAAGTTGTACAAGCTTGGATGAATAGTGCAGGTCACCGTGCAAATATTTTAAATAACGGATACACACATATCGGTGTTGGTTACGTAGAAAACGGAAACTACTGGACACAAGAATTTATGTCGAAGTAAGACTTTAATCAATGGGGTTCTCCCCATTGATTATTTTTATAAATACATAATGAAAAACCAACATAAAAAACTTTTTTAAATGGGCAAGAGCATCTGGCCATGCATAGTAGCGGTCAGGGCCTTTTCCTGCCACATGCAAGGTTTAAGACAAAAGGAGAAAGCAAGTAGCGGTTATGTTTTGTTCTGCTTAGCGACGATTTATGTTGTTAAACGAATCTAACTTCTTTGCTTTCTAGTGCATTAAGCAACCAAATAAATAGAGCCTTCTAAGAAGGCTCTATTTATTTTGTATTCATACAAGAATGTAAAACACGAGAAAAATCGTGAGGAAGAGAGATATCTGCTTCCATTTGCTGTTTTGTAATTGGATGTAACATTGTAATATGAGCAGCATGCAATGCTTGACGAGACAGCAGCCTCGTCTTACCGCCATATAATACATCGCCAATAAGCGGATGACCAAGATAACTCATATGAACGCGTATTTGATGCGTTCTTCCCGTTTCTAATTGAACTTTAACAAGTGTTATGTTATTTTCTTTCGAATATTGCACGACCTCGTAATGTGTTACAGCACGGTCACCTTTTGGAGAAACACGACGCCTTGATGCATGATGACGATCTCGTCCAATTGGAGCATCTATTGTCCCTCGCTTCTTTTGTACTTTCCCTTCAACAAGTGCCATATATGTCCTCTTAATTTTACGCTCTGTTAATAATCGATCCATAATCACACCCGCTAAAGCGTGTTTCGCAAAGACGACTCCACCTGTCGTGTCCTTATCTAATCGGTGAATATGACGCACCTTTGTTTCAATTCCTTGCATTTGTAAATGAAAGGCTACATAGTTTGCTAATGTACCTGTTCCGCCTTTATTTGCAGGATGTGTGTCTACTTGAATGGGTTTATTAACAATTAATACATGATCGTCTTCATATATAACTTCTATATCATAAAACTCCGGTTCTACATCATACTCTTCTTGCATAAACATATGAACTTGCAATTTATCTTCTTTTTGAAGTTGTTCACTCCACCGTTTTCCTTCTCCATTCACAAGAATACTTTTTTCCATACGATATTTGTGTAATAATTTTTTCGGAACTTGCCATTCTTCTTTCAAAATAGAATCTATCGTTCGTCCCGCCCATTCAGAAGGAACCGTAATTTCACACCATTCTCCCATTTTCTTCACTTTCATATCATCACCTTATTTCTATTCATCTCCCTATTGTAACGGAAAATCGCTTCTCATGCATAATGAGAGACAGTTCGTAATTGAACTGCCTCTCCCTTTACGCACGAAGCCTTTTCATTTCCATCAACATTTCTTCCGCTTTTCTTTCATATGATAAATCTTGAAAAAATTCAGCTAACCGCTTGTAGTCATTGTAAGCATCTAATAATTGGTCTATTGCTTTATGATTATTTTTTTTCAGAGGTGTTTTTAGTTTAACAGGATAGCGGTATTCTCCCATATCACGAATTTTATAATACTCCTCTTCTACTTGAATCACTTTCATAAGCTCACCTTCTTCTGCATCAAGTGTATATCCATCGAACTCGCGCAGTAATTCATAAATAATATGTGTCTCTTTTGAATAAAAACCTCTTTCTAACCGATAGCCGACAATGCGGTACATATGCCCATCATTTTCTGCAAATTGTACAGTATCATTCAATTTAAATTTAAAATAACGAAACATTGCCTTCCCCCACTCTTATATGTAATCTCCTTATCTCATACTATTCGCTAAAAGGGGGGCAAGCTATTCATACAAGTAGCTCTCACCTACTAGATGAGAGCTACACCTTATTAATGCGTGTTTTTCTGTTTCCTTTTGTTGAATGGAAGCCACCAGTTCCACTCACCAAACATTTTCATTAAACTTGGTACAAGGATTAATCGAATAATAGTTGCATCAAGGAATATGGCTAGCGCAACGCCAAGTCCCATCTGTTTCACTGGCAAAATATCAGTAAAAGCAAATGCACCAGTAACAACAATCATAATTAACGCAGCTGACGTAATAATCCGGCTTGTTGACACTAATCCTTCTAACGTTGCATAGTCGTTATCTCTCGTCTCTCCGTATAATTCATGAATACGTGAAATAAGAAATACTTCATAATCCATACTTAACCCAAATACTAACCCAAAAATAAAAATCGGCAATACAAATAATACTGAGCTTTGTTCTAACCCAAAATGCCCACCTTCAAAAAGCCAAATGACAATGCCTATGGTTGCACTTAAACTAAGCACATTCATCACAATTGCTTTAATTGGAATTAGCAGCGAACGAAACGCTAGTAATAAAATCAAAAACGTTGACGCAAAAATAACAGACATACCAACAACAACTTTATCTTTAATTTCATCTTCTAATTCTTGTTGGAAAGTTGTCATTCCGCCTAAATAATATGTTATATCTTCCGTTTTATAGTTTGTTTTAAACTCTCGGACCCATTGCTTTGCTTTTTCTGTTCTTGGTTTTGTATCTAAAACAATTCCAATCGTTGTCTTATTCCCTTTCACATACGCCTCTAATGCCGGTTCTATTTGTGCACGATTTGGTGATTGCAACGTTGCTGTTAACTGTTCTGCAGTCATATTTCCAAGTTGTTCATATAAACTTTTCACTTCATATACATCTTTATCATTCTTTAGTTTCTGCACAACCTTTTGCAATGTTTGTAAATTTTCTTTTTCTGTTACATTTCCTTTTGTCAGAGCGACAAGCATCACATCTGCATGGGTTTTTACCGTTTTATTAAATGCATCTTCATAATGTTCAAAGGCAGTGCGTGCCTCACTTTTCTCAGGTAATGCTTCTACACCAGGGAACTGTAAATTTGCATCACGAAGCGGCAATAAACAAATAATAATAAATGTAAATACTGCAATCGTCATTACAATTGGATATTTCATTACAAACTGTGCAAATTTACGCCACATTGGTGCTGTGCGCTGAACATTTTGGTTCTTTCCTAATATACGTTTCCCCATTAAAGCTAACAACGCTGGAAGCATCGTTAATGAAAATAATATGCTCATGATTACGACAATCATCCCGCTAATGGCGACAGATTGAATATAATCAATTTGGAAAAAGAACAAACCAGACAAACCAACAAATACACATAAACCTGAAAAAATAATGGCGCGTCCCGCCGTTTGATAGGTAACCATAATTGCTTCTTTAACAGAACGGTGTGCAAGCTCTTCTCGGAAACGATTCACAAATAAAAGAGCAAAATCGATGGATAAAGCAAGCCCAATCATCGGCGCTACGTTCAGCACAAAAATAGAAAGTTCTTTTTGTTCTCCGACAAAATATAAAATCCCCATCGTACTAATGACACTTAATGCTCCGTTTAAAATAGGCAAAATCGATGCAAAGAAGCTGCCAAAAGAAAGTAATAACACCAAAAATGCAATTGGTAGCCCAATCATTTCTGCTACTTTCAAATCATTTTGTGTTCTCGTATTGATTTCATCATTAATAACTGGATATCCAGTTGGAGATACTTTTATCTCCCCGTTACTTTCTTTTTGAATATCCTTTGCAAAGGCTAATGTTTTTTCCATCCGCTCTTTGCTTGTTTTCCCGGAAAATAAAATTGTGGCATAAGCAATATCTTCCTTCAGCATTGTTTTATTTTCGATCGGTTGATGAAAAGACTCGTACGTTTCTTCTCTTTGAATTTTTTTTACAACCTCATCAATTCTCTCGATAAATTTTTGCTGAGATACACCTTTCTCTTTTTGAAAGACGAGTAACAATGCATCTTGTGACTGTTTAAAATCTTTATCGAGTATCTTTTTTGTCGTTTGATAATCACCCTGTGTTTGAAATCCATCTCCGCCTAATACACCAGGAAGCTTCGGTGCAAATATCCCAAGTAGCGCAGCTAGCAATATTAATAGCGCAATCGTTGTATATCGAAATCGATATAACAAAGCGCCAATTTTTCCCCACATATCTACTTTATGTACAGTTGTTTTCACAGAGTCTCACCTACTCCTCTTCTCATATTCTTTCTCTTAGTGTATCATATCCACTCTTTCGTTCATGAAAAAAGCTATCCTTTCATCAAAAAAGGATAGCTTTTTTTAACGCTCTTCGTTTGCTTGAAAACGTGCGGAATAGAAACGGTGTAAATAAATAGCGACAATAAGTAAGACACCGCTCATACAATACCCTGCTAAAACATCAGTTGGATAATGCACAGATAAAATAATACGGCTTAATCCAATTAAAACAATAAGTACAATGGCTACGATCGTTACAAAGTACTTTACCGCTGCACTTTTTACGTTCGCTGCGATGATATAGGCAAGAAATCCATACGTAACAATCGATAACATCGCATGTCCACTTGGAAAGCTATATCCGAGCGCATCTAGCGCTTCGTTAATAGTCGGCCGATCTCTTTTCACAATCCCTTTAATTCCTTTATTAATAAGGTGTGTACTAAGAATAGCAAGAGGATATATTACCATTGCTACGTAATAACGTTTCTTCCAAAAAAGGAACAAACTCACTGCTAACACACTTACAATCCCAATTGCAGAACCAAGTTTTGTAACATAACGAAAAAACGTAAGTGATGATTCTGTTTGAAGTCCTGTTACCATTCCTTTCACATACTCATCAATTGTCGTTACACCGCCAGAATGTACTCTCCACGCAATGATGCTAAATGCACAAAGCAAAAGCACGGTACATACAATCTCATACATATGTAATTTCTTTTTCAACATTCCATTCCTCCTACTATAAAAAAGCGCGATTTCCGCTAAGAAATCGCGCTTTTTTATTATTTTTCTTTTCCTGTCTTCAGTTCAGTCCAGTAACGATCGTAATCTTTTAATTTTCCATCCAAGTCAACAAGCCATTCTGTACGATCTAGCTCTTCTTTTGATAAGAAAATCATATGATTGTCTTGATAATCTTTACTGTGAAGAGGACGAGCCTTTTCATTTGGATTACTATATCCAATGGATTCATAGTTTTTCACGCTGACTTTTGGATCCATTAAGTAGTTAATAAATTTCTCTGCAAGCTCTTTATGTTTTGCACCTTTTGGAATTGCTAACGTATCTGCCCAAATTGTGCCGCCTTCTTTTGGAACGACATATCCAACATCTTTATTCTCTTTTGCAATGTATGCCGCGTCCCCGGACCATACAGTACCGATCCATGCATCTTCTGTAATAAATTTTTGTTTAATATTATCTGTATCAAACGCTAATAAATTTGGTAATAATTTCTGAAGATCAGTAAAAGCTGTTTTTAACTCCGCATTATTTGTTGAGTTATTTGAAAACCCATTTTTCTTCAGCCCCATGCCAAGTACTTCACGAGAATCATTTAATAATGCGACGTGGCCTTTATATTTTTCATTCCATAAATCAGTCCAACTTGTTGGCGTTTCTTTCACATATTTTTTATTATAAGCAATGCCCGTTACACCCCATGTATACACGATCGAATACTTATTTTCTGGATCAAACGGAGGTGTTTTAAAGTTTGAAACGAGATTCTCTACATTCGGAATGTTCTTTTTGTCTAATGGCTCTAACAAATCCATTTTTGTCATTGTCTTTACCATATAATCAGACGGTTGAACTAAATCATATTTTGCACCGCCTGCTTGTAATTTCGCAAGCATCTCTTCATTACTTGCATACTTATCATAATTCACTTTCACGTTATACTGCTTTTCAAAGTCTTTAATGACCTGCTCATCAAAGTTATCAGCCCAGCTGTAAATATTTAATTCTTCTTTCTTTTCGCCGCATCCAGCTAACACTCCAGCAGCAACTCCGAAAGTAAGTGCTGTACTTGCAACTACTTTCATCCATTTCATTTGCATTCCCTCCTAGTTTGAAGTTAATCATTCATCTTTTACTCGTTCATTTTTTATAACGGAAGATGGCCGCCTGTATTTTCCTCTCCATCTGTACCTTTGCTACGGAACATTTCAGAAGCAATCATTAATCCGACAATTACAACAATCAAAATGGTAGACAATGCGTTAATTTCAGGCGATATACCACGTTTCACCATACTGTAAATATACAGAGGCAATGTTGTTGAGCCTGGTCCTGATACGAAGAAACTAATAACAAAGTCATCAATCGATAATGTAAATGTCAATAATGCCGCTGAAATAATACCTGGTGCTAGCCCTGGTAACGTGACATAACGAAACGTTTGCCACGGCGTTGCGCCTAAATCATTTGCTGCTTCTTCTAAATCGCGTCCCATACCCGAAAGTCTTGCTGATAAAACGACAACGACAAATGAAATACTAAATGTAATATGAGCAATAATAATTGTCAATTGCCCAAGTTCAATACCAAGTTGACTAAATAAAATTAAAAGTGATAATCCCATTAAAATATCTGGAATGAGAATTGGTAAATATACAAGTCCATTAATTGCACCTTCAAAACGATATTTATACCGATGCAAAGCAAGTGCAAATAACACACCTAACAGTGTGGAGACAATTGTCGTGACAACTGCAATCGTCAAACTGTTTATAAGTGCATCAATTACATCCTGTTTTTGAAATAAATCTGTATACCAATGAAGCGTAAAACCTTGCCACTCCGCATTAATACGTGAGTCATTAAACGAATACATCATAAGTACCATCATTGGTAAATAAAGAAACAATAAAATTAGCCAAGAATAAGTGACTAAAAACTTTTTCATTTTCGTTTATTCCCCTCCGTTTCCATAGTTATATACTTTCGTAGCCCGATAATATAAGTAAATTAACAGAACGGAGAATAACACAACAATCATAGATAACGCTGATCCAAACGGCCAATCGCGTGCACCTAAAAACTGATTTTGAATTACATTTCCGATTAATGCAACTTTCGAACCACCCATTACGTCTGATACAACGAACATACCAATAGATGACACAAATACTAAAATCGACCCTGTCGCAATCCCCGACATCGTCATTGGAATTGTTACATGCCAAAATGCTTTGAGCGGTGTTGCTCCTAAATCATATGCCGCTTCTAATTTTCTCTTATCAAGTTGTTCAATCGCTGCGTATACAGGCAAAATCATAAATGGTAAGAGTGAATATACCATCCCTAAAATAACAGATGGTGTATTGTATAGTAAGTTTAAAGGTTCACTAATAATACCTAATTTCAGCAATAACGTATTGACAAGCCCTTGTGAACGTAAAATAACAATCCAAGCATAAGAACGGACTAAAAAGTTAATCCAAAACGGGATTGTTGCAAGAAGCAGTAAAAGAGAACGCCATTTACGATCAACAATCGTCACCGTATAGGCGAACGGATATCCAATCAATAAACAAAGTACCGTTGTAATAACAGCAATTTTTACTGTTTCCCATAACGTCTCCATATAGAGCGAATCAAATACACGTTTAATATTTTCTAACGTAAAGCTCATCTCAACTGTTCCATACGTCCCGCGCTGTAAAAATGCAAAAGCTAACACAAACAAGAGAGGTACTAAGAAGAAGATCAGCAACCAGGCAACTGTCGGTAATGCAAGTAATTTCCCTTTTTTCAATTTAAGGTCACCTCATCCTCTTCTTCCCAGCCTACAGACACATTGTCACCAATGTTCCACTGCATCGCTTCTTCTGCACTTTGATAGGCCATAAACAACTCGCCTGTTTTCTCATCGCGAATATATAACTTCTCCATATTTCCGACAAATTCAATATCTTCAATATGACCAAAGTGATATCCCTCATTAGACGAATCTTCCACGGAACGTACTTTCACATTTTCCGGGCGTACTGCTACGTATGTTTCCCCTGTTTGAACAATATTATTTTCTCCAATAAACGTCGCAACGAACAACGTTTTTGGCTTATGATAAATTTCTTTTGGCGTTCCAATTTGTTCAATGTTACCTTTATTCATAACCACAATGCGATCACTCATACTCATCGCTTCTTCTTGATCATGCGTCACATATATGAACGTAATACCAAGATTACGTTGTAAGTTTTTCAATTCACGCTGCAAATCTTTTCGAAGCTTAAAATCTAGTGCTCCTAGCGGCTCATCTAATAGCAACACACGAGGATTATTCACGATTGCACGTGCAATCGCCACGCGCTGCTGTTGCCCACCAGAAAGTTTAGATGGTTTCCGATTACGGAATTCTGTTAACTGTGTTAAACGCATCGCTTCCTCAGCACGTTCTCTTTGCTCTGCTTCAGAAACCTTTTGCATCTTCAATCCAAAGCGAATATTCTTCTCAACAGTCATATGTGGAAACAGTGCATAATGCTGAAACACTAAGTTCATATGACGTTTATACGGGGGTAAATCGTTAATCGTTTCATCATCAAGCGAAATTACACCTTTTGTCGGTTTTTCAAAACCAGCAATCATACGAAGTAACGTCGTTTTCCCACAACCACTCGGACCAAGAATCGTTACAAACTCACCTTCTTTAATGTCTAAAGAAAGCGGCGGAATAATAACTTGATCCCCAAAATGTTTTTCTACTGCTTCGACTTTAATAATATTTTTCATCTTCTCTTCCTATCTACCTCATATTTTTGATATTCATAAATAACCAAGTATTCTATATACAATAACTTTGTTTCAATTTAAACAAAAATGATGTTTGATCACGTAATTTGAACGTGACCAATGGTGGATGCCCACCACTGATAGAAGCTTCACTTTATGTAATATGTTCGGTTTAATTTCGCGCGATACACACCTTGAATAGAAAAACCCCTTCGTGTTGAAGGGGCTTTTATCATACGGACGAACCAATTGATAAACACCATCATTATTTTAACAATTTTCGGATGAATTTTAAAGCACTTTTTGTAGAAGAATAGCGGATTTTCATATCAAATGCTGTCGATTGAGACAAAATGCTTTTATAATGTGAAAATGTTTGAAAACTCTGCTCTCCGTGATAACTCCCCAGTCCACTTTGGCCAACACCGCCAAATGGTAAATACGGCGTTGCTAGATGATATACAACATCATTAATACAACCGCCTCCATAGGAAATGGATTGCGTTACTTGCTTTTGCACATCTCGTGCTTCAGAGAAAACATATAGTGCAAGCGGTTTCGGATGACGCTGAACAGTTGCTATCACATCTTCTATATTCTCATACTCTAATAGTGGTAAAATGGGCCCAAAAATCTCATCTTCCATAACAGTATCATTCCATGATACATCTGTAAGTACTGTTGGTTCAATTAACAGTTTATCTTGATCATAATTCCCACCTACGACAGCCTGACCATCTCTTAAAAATGAACATAATCTTTCGAAATGCCGCCCACTCACAATTCGAACATATTTCTCATTTTGTAATGGCTTCTCTCCGTATTGTTCATGCACAGCTTTTTTCATCGCTTCTATAAATTGATCTTTAATTGAAGAATGAACGTATACATAATCAGGTGCCACGCACGTTTGCCCCGCATTTAAAAATTTCCCCCAGACAATTCGCCGCGCTGTAACATCAAGCTTTGCATCCTTATGTACAATGCACGGACTTTTGCCACCAAGCTCAAGTGTAAGAGGCGTTAATTGTTTTGCAGCTGCCTCCATAACAATTTTCCCAACTCCCACACTACCAGTAAAGAAAATATAATCAAACGGCTCTTTCAGCAAAGCTGTGCTCACCTGGGCGTCGCCTTCTATTACAGCGACAACCTCTGGTGGAAATAACTCCGTTAACATTTTTGCAAGAATGCTCGAAACATTTGGTGTTAACTCTGAAGGTTTTAAGACAACTGTATTTCCAGCCGCAATCGCTCCAACTAACGGCGCAACTGCCAGTTGAAACGGATAATTCCACGGGGCAATTACTAACGTTACGCCATACGGCTCCGGAATAATTTTCCCTTTTGATCCAATATGAGTCATTGCCGTTTTCACGCGCTTTGGTTTACTCCATTTCGAAAGATTTTTTATCATAAAAGAAATTTCTTTTAATGTATAGCCAATCTCTGTTGTATACGATTCATGCTCTGATTTATTTAAATCCAGCTTTAGCGCCTCAAAAATTTCAGACTCATAGCGCTGAATACTTTCATATAACGCTCGCAACTGTTTCTTTCTTTCATCTATTCCTCTTGTTTTCCCACTATAAAAGTAGGATTTTTGTCGTTCCACAATAGAAACAATCGTCATAAAGCTTTCCCCCTTTACTTCATCATATATTATAATACATTTCTTGTTTATTCTTATTAAAAATGAACTGATATGTAAAATTTTATTAATTACTTGAAATATATGTTCCTATAAAAAAAGCTGTTGAAAGGAATCCCCTTCAACAGCTTCTCCATCATTAACGATATAAACGAACTGCACCTGCAGAATTATCATCTGCTTGTCCAACTACTTCAAATTTTAATCCAAGCTTCGGTACTTTACGTCCTGCATCTGGGATTAAATCGTTCATATACGATTTAGAATCATCAAACTTCGTTACACCTGGTAACCCTTTGTAATCAAATGTTCCGCGTGTTTTAGATACAACTTTCCATGCTGGCGTTTGGTTAAAGGAGAACGCAGCGTCTGCGATTTGGAATCGTGTACTATTTTTAACAGTTGGTTTGCCGTTTAGCGTTCCAACAATTGCCCCTGGGTGAGAGTCAACAACCCCTAAGAAACCTTCGCCTGGATGAATACCAACCCAGTTATCTATGAAGCTAGTGTCTGCATACCATACAACAAGACCTGTATTATACGGTACACCGCTGCTATATTTTAGCGCTTCATCAGCACCAGCGTAGTTTCTCCACTCTAAATAGTAGTTATGCTTCTTCTTATCAAAACCGTCTGATACAACGAAACCGTTTAATTTTAATTTTGCTTCGCCTTCTGCATCATCAGAGAATGCAACATTTCCATCGACAGTTAATGTTGCGTTATCAAGTGTAAAGCCGTTCGGTGCTAAACCACCATCTGTAATGTATTCGAATACTAGTTTTACTTTTTGACCTTTAAATTTGCTTAAGTCATATGACTTATCTACCCATTTACCATCTGTTGTGTCTAGACCATTTTTCACATTCTTTTCGCCAATTCGATCCACTAACGTTTTTGTACCATCTTCTGTCACTGCATGTACTTCAAGGAAGTCATAACCTGTTTCAATTTCATACAATGATTTGTAATCAAACTTTGCATTTGTTGCATTTGTTAAATCAAATACTGGCGTTTCTAATGTTGTATGAAGATCATCACCTTTTGTACTATAGTAATATTTCTTACCAAATGCAGGTTGAATACCTTTTACATCTTTATCTGGTAAGTTAACGCGAATCAGACCAGGACGAGCTGATTTCGTTACACTTTGATCTAAGAACGTCGCAAAACCGATACCGCGATTTAATTTATCATAGTCAGCCTCTACAAGATTTGCCCAGTTTCCACCGATTGTTTTTTGAAAGAACTCTTTGTTTTGCGGGGAGAAACTCGGTGGCGTTGAACCTGCAATTCTACCTGCCCAGCTGCCGCCGCTCATAACAGACCAAGAGTGAATTGGCTCACCTGCACCAGAATACTTCGTATCATACTCATCTGGAAGACCTAAATCATGACCAAATTCATGTGCGAATACACCAACTGCTCCGTCTTCTGGCTCAATTGTATAATCGTATGCTGCCATTTTACCGCCCCATTTATCAACCTTTGCCTTCGTTCCATCAATTGGATATGGTGCTCCAAGGTTCCAGCGATGTGACCAAATTGCGTCATCACCTAATCTACCACCGCCTCCATCTTGACCAACTCCAGCGTGAATGACCATCAAGTGATCAATAAGACCATCTGGTTCGTTTTTATTTCCATCTCCATTATTGTCATATTGATCGTATTGGTCAAATTCAGATAAATCAATACCACTTTCTACAGCTGCATTTAATGCCTCTTTTACAAAATCACGAGGTCCTTTTGGTCCTTTATTATCATGACCGCCATCGCCAGCATCTGCACCATAATCCGCTGCTTTACCAGGAACTGTCAGCCACTTTGTTACTGTCCCATCGACTGTATAGCTACCACCAGATTGCTCTTCATAATATTGTTTAAATGTTGGGATTTTTGAACCATCAAAGAGTGTAAACGACTCATCACCAAATAACATGTTTTGATAATGTTCTGGATTAAAATCATTTGAATACATATAACCTGGTACTTGATCAATATTGTTATGCTTAAAGTCAGCAAACTCTACTAGCAATACAAGAACTTTATCTTTACGAACATCCCCATTATATCCTTTTTGCTTCGCTGAACTTGTTGGTACTTTGCCGTTTAATCCCCCTTTAACCGGCTCTTGTCCAGCTACCGGACCACTAGCAGGTTGATCAGCTTTTTCTTTCGCATCTGCTTTTGCATCTTTCACTTTTTTCAAAAAGTCAGAAGCTTCTCTCGAGACACTGTCCCCTGCTGCTGGTTCTTTTCCAGCATTTTCGCCTTTTTTCTTCTCTACGTATTTTTCAACAGCCTTTAATGTGTCTTCTTTCGATGCAGATTCACTAATTACACCACGTTGTTTCAACGCGTCTGCTAGACGATCCTCCGGAATTAAATTTTTATCAATTGGACTTAAAGCTCCTACATTAGACGGCGTTGCCGCATAAACAGATTGACTGCCAAACCCAAATGTGCAGCTAAGCACAGCTGTCGCCGCGAGCGTAGACAGCACCTTAAAAGGCTTTTTCTTTTTCTTCATCCCTATTCCTCCCCAACATTAAACACGTCCCAATATTTAGATAATAAAAAAGATTCACTCAATTTACAATATATTGTCTTAATTTGTAATATTTTTTAAAAAATCCTTTGTTTTGGATTGATATATATTCGGATTTAGTAATGTTTTCAGAAAATATTGATAAAAGTTGATAAAACTATTAAAATTTCTGTATGTAATTGCAAGATATTAGTCTTGCTTGATAAATTTTCTAAAAATATACAAATTTTACATTATTTTAACGTGATTTTTTTCCATATTATAATAGTGTTAATGAATTAGTTTTCTAGCTTTTATAATCGCAATTATTAGGGAGGCGTCATTTGTGCAAACGGATAACAAAGAAATACTTGATTCAGAATGGATTGATTTATTATTAGAAGCTTTAGATATGAATATGACCAGTACAGAGGTATCTAACTTTTTGAAACACGGAAATCAACCCTCACAGAACTAACCGACATTGTTCTTTTTAGAGAAAAATGTGTTATAATAAATTACATCTTAAGTCGAATACATACAGTAAGAAAGGTGCGCTAATATGATTGGAGAACGTATAAAACGACTGCGTCTACAAAGAGGCATCTCCTTGACAGAACTTGCCGAAAAAGCAGGCGTTGCAAAGTCATATATTAGTTCCATTGAACGAAACTTACAAAAAAATCCTTCGATCCAATTTCTCGAAAAGATTTCTAACGTTCTGCACGTTCCTGTTGATGTACTTCTTCATGATGAACCAACTGAGGAACATACAATGGACTCTGATTGGATCAAACTCGTTAAAGAGGCCATGCATTCCGGTGTTTCAAAAGAGCAATTTCGTGAATTTTTAGAGTTTAATAAGTGGAAACAACAACAAAAATGATGCGGGAAGAGTGCTTTCAATGAAGGTGCTCTTTTTATTTATATATAAATGCAAATTGAAAAACCAACATCTTTTTTATCAGTGTGGACAGATAAAAAAGATGTTCAGACACAAAAAAAAGCTGTTGAAAGGAATCCCCTTCAACAGCTTTTCCATTATTAACGATATAAACGAACTGCACCTGCAGAATTATCATCTGCTTGTCCAACTACTTCAAATTTCAATCCAAGCTTCGGTACTTTACGTCCTGCATCTGGGATTAAATTGTTCATATACGTTTTAGAATCATCAAACTTTTCTACACCTGGTAACCCTTTGTAATCAAATGTTCCGCGTGATGGAGATACAACTTTCCACGCTGGCGTTTGGTTAAAGGAGAACGCAGCATCTGCAATTTGATATCGTGTGCTATTTGCAACAGATGGTTTGCCATTTAACGTTCCCACAATTGCCTCTGGATGAGAATCAACAACACCTAAGAATCCATCCCCAGGGTGAACACCAACCCAGTTATCTGTGTAACTAGTGTCTGCATACCATACAACAAGACCTGTATTGTACACTGGACCACGACCATGTTTTAATGCTTCATCTGCACCAGCGTAGTTTCTCCACTCTAAATAGTAGTTATGCTTTTTCTTATCAAAACCATCTGATACAACGAAACCGTTTAATTTCAATTTCGCTTCGCCTTCTGCATCATCAGAGAACACAACATTTCCATCAACAGTTAATATTGCGTTATCAAGAGTAAAGCCGTTTGGTGCTAAACCACCATCTGTAATGTATTCGAATACTAGTTTTACTTTTTGACCTTTAAATTGGCTTAAGTCATATGACTTATCTACCCATTTACCATCTGTTGTGTCCATACCATTTTTCACATTCTTTTCACCAATTCGATCCACTAACGTTTTCTTACCATCTTCTGTCACTGCATGTACTTCAAGGAAGTCATAACCTGTTTCAATTTCATACAATGATTTGTAATCAAACTTCGTATTTGTCGCGTTTGTTAAATCAAACACTGGCGTTTCTAATGTTGTATGAAGATCATCGCCTTTTGTACTATAGTAATATTTCTTACCAAATGCAGACTGAATACCTTTTACATCTTTATCTGGTAAGTTAACGCGAATCAGACCAGGACGAGCTGATTTCGTAACACTTTGATCTAAGAACGTTGCATAACCAATACCTTTATTTAACTTATCATAATCGACTTCAGCAATATTTGCCCAGTCCCCACCAATTGTTTTTTGGAAAAACTCTTTATTTTGCGGTGAGAAACTTGTTGGTGTTGTCCCCGCAATGTTACCTGCCCAGCTGCCGCCACTCATAATAGACCAAGATTGAATTGGCTCACCTGCACCAGAATACTTTGTATCATATTCATCTGGAAGACCTAAATCATGACCATATTCATGTGCAAATACGCCGACTGCTCCGTCCTCTGGCTCAACTGTATAATCGTATGCAGCCATTTTACCGCCCCAGTTATCAACCTTTGCCTTTGTGCCATCAATTGGATATGGTTTTCCAAGATTCCAGCGATGTGACCAAATTGCGTCATCACCTAATTTACCACCGCCTGCTTCTTGCCCAACTCCAGCGTGAAGAATCATTAAATGATCAATAAGACCATCTGGCTGATTTTTATTTCCGTCTTGATTGATATCGTATTGATCAAATTGATCAAATTCAGATAAATCAATACCGCTATCTACAGCTGCTTTTAATGCATCTTTTACAAGATCGCGTGGTCCTTTTGGTCCTTTATTATCATGACCGCCATCGCCAGCATCTGCACCGTAATCCGCTGCTTTACCTGGAACTGTTAACCACTTTGTTACTGTTCCATCGACCGAATAACTACCACCAGATTGCTCTTCATAATAGTGTTTAAATGTTGGAATTTTTGAACCATCAAAGAGTGTAAATGGCTCATCACCAAATAACATGTTTTGATAATGTTCTTGATTAAAATCGTTTGAATACATATAACCCGGTTCTTGATCAATATTGTTATGTTTAAAATCAGCATATTCTACTAGTAATACAAGTACTTTATCTTTACGAACATCACCATTATATCCTTTTTGCTTCGCTGAACTTGTTGGTACTTTTCCGTTTAATCCCCCTTTAACCGGAGCTTGCCCAGCTGCTGGCCCTCCAGCAGGTTGATCTGCTTTTTCTTTCGCATCCGCTTTTGCATCTTTCACTTTTTTCAAAAAGTCAGACGCTTCTTGCGTAACACTATCTCCCGCTGCTGGTTCTTTTCCAGCATGTTCGCCTTTTTTCTTCTCTACGTATTTTTCAACAGCTTTTAATGTGTCTTCTTTCGACGCAGATTCACTAATTACACCGCGTTTCTTGAGCGCGTCTGCTAAACGATCGTCTGGAATTAAATGATCGTCGATTGGACTTAAAGCTCCTACATTAGACGGTGTTGCCGCATAAACAGATTGACTACCAAACCCAAATGTGCAACTAAGTACAGCTGTCGCCGCAAGCGTAGACAGCACTTTAAAA
This sequence comes from Bacillus sp. JJ864, assembly GCF_036963045.1. Taxonomy (NCBI): domain Bacteria; kingdom Bacillati; phylum Bacillota; class Bacilli; order Caryophanales; family Bacillaceae; genus Bacillus; species Bacillus sp. JJ864. Next base: position 51,402 of record NZ_JBALLY010000057.1, read on the forward strand.
GGCTTTTTCTTCATCCCTATTCCTCCCCAAATTAAAATACGTACCAATATTTCGATAATAAAGAAAATTCTATTATTTTGCAATATACCGTCTCAATTTGTAATATTTTTGAAAAATTACGTTTTTTCTATATGATTATATATATAAATTAAATAATTTTTAGAAAGTATTGATAAAATAAGGGGCGTCATTTGTACAAACGGATAACAAAGAAGTACTTGTTTTAGAATGGATTGATTTATTGTAATAAGCTTTAGATATGAGTATGAGCAGTGCGGAAGTATTTAACGTTTTGAGACATGGAAATCAATTATCACAGAGCTAACCAATATTTTATGTTTAAAAGAGGAATTTCGTGAATTTTTAGATTTTAATAAGTGGAAACAGAAACAAAAATGATGCGGAAAGGGTACTTTCTATGAAGGTGCTCTTTTTATTTGTATTATAAAAAGCGGAGGAAATCCTCCGCTTTCATTATATTGCTTACTTCTCTTCACCATCAGTTTGTGAAGCATTGAAAGTCCATTCTAAATTCAATTTATCGCCTTGGAAGATATTTTGGTCTTGTCCATTATCTTCGAAAACAAATTGCACCCATAGGTAATCCTCTGTACCAGCTTTTAAGCCGCCTTCTTCAGCCCATTCAGGAGCAAATACATCTTTTGCAACTACATCTGGATCTGCTTTTTGCAGGTCAGCTAACGTTGTTTCATAAACTGGCTCGCTTTGTTTATCCCAGTTCCAGATAAACTTCACTTTAATGTGCTTACCAAAATCTTCACCATTATTATCGCCTTTGCTATCGATTACTGCATATTTAGTCGCTAGCTTTACATCTTTAATTGCTAATGAACCTTTATTTTGTAATAAAAATTCTTTTTTAACGGAATCGCCTGGTTTTAAGTTGTCGATATCAACGATAGTTTTTGGATTAAGCGCAAGATCTAACGTACCTGCCGCAAATGTATTGTTGGATACTTCTTTATCGCTAAAGTATGCAAACGTTCCTCCACCGATTAAAGATAACCCTAATGCTGCTGATGCTACTCCCATGCCTAACTTTTTCTTAAGACCCATTCTAAATTCCCCCAATTTTCTTTTTATTGTTAGCTCTTATGTAGATAAGAGATGTAACTAATAAAATAATTGCTTCGTTTCGACATAACCGTTGCACGTCTGCTACCCAAATAGCTCTATGTATGTTCTTTACTAAGTCCCTTACGTTCATTATAAAGAACATGAAGCGTAAAAATAAAACCTCAAAAAGTTCTGTATTTTCTGTTTTTTTAACGTTTTAATTCACTTTTCTGTCTTTTTCGTCACTTTCCTTACAATTTCTCTTTTTTTATACATATATAATACTTTCCTTTATTTTCGCTTCATTCGTTTTCCGTATACAAAGAATCCCATCATCATCATTCCAATTCCGATTAAGATGGAATAATACATATAATCAGCACCTGTACGCGGTAATAGTTTTATATGAGATGCTGAATCATTTCCATTCGTACTGCCATTAGAATCTTTCGGTTCTCCAATATGACTACCGTCTTCTTCAGCATAAAATACAAACTTAACTTGTGTTTCTAATCCTTGATACTCATTTCCTAGTTCCTCAGGAAAGCGCACAATATATTGTAACTGTTCACTCTGCCCTGCAGATAATGTACGTCCTGTTAGCTTTGTAAAACCACTTAAACTCCCTTTATAAAGAACATGTTCTTGCTGATCCATTACCTCTAATGTTAATCCATCATATAGCTTTTTCGAGCCTTCTGTAAACTCAGCAGACATCGTATATAAAAATTCCGATGCCCCTTCATTATTCACACGAATGCTCCGCTTCGCCCAGTCCCCAGGCTTCATATCCTTCGTTACATCAAATAGCATCTCTTTTGGTGTTAAACTTAAATCAATTTCCTTACGCTCCTTAGCGAGCACTTTTTCCATACTTGTTGTAATTCCAATGATGAATGCAACTATACAATATACGATCACGATATACCACAGCTTTTTCCGTTTCATAATCATCCCTCATAAAATATGAAATAAGAAAAGGCAAGGCGACTCGCCTTTTCGATTAAAAACGCTATCTTTGCCTGTATCTTATGATGTATGAAATGTACATTTAAATTCTGTTTTCATCTTGGAAGATATTTTCAGTCGTATCTACATTCTCGTGAAATCTATTATTTAGCCTTTCCTTACGAGTATGTGTTACTGCTTTGTTTCCACAGCTGATTCTTCTTTCTTTTCCTCAGGCTGTGCTGGTGGGGTAACTGATTGTTTTTGTTTCAACTGCTCTTCATTTGAATGATTCTCCTGCTTTTTCTCTTCTTGTTTTGGAGGCTGCTCTGTTTGCTGAGAAGAATTTGAAGGTTGTACAGGTGATATGATTTGAACACTGTTTGCTTGTTTCTTTTTCTCTTCATTTATTTGTTTTTCTAATGCCCCAATACGTTCATCTACTTTTTGTAAAACTGCTTGTTTCTCAACTTCACTGCGAATACTTTGCACTTCATTAAAACCAGTTTGTACATATTTTAATACTTCTTGTGCAGAACTCTCTTTATTTTTCTTTACATCTTCTACCGCTGTTTTATAATAGGATTCGATCTCCGTAAAGTTAGCTTGCAGCGCTGCGATTTCCGTCTTGATTGCTTCGCGGTGCTGCTTCCACGCAACGAGCTTACCTTCTAATTCTGCAGCAGTTCCCTTTCCTGCATGATTGATCGCATTGAAATGATTAAAAATCGCTTCTTTATGTTGTTTTGCTTCCCCTGTTAACTTTTCAATTGTTTTTGGAAAAACTATCGCAGTTGATAATGTTGCCTCTACTTTTTGTTGATTCACATAAGAGGCTTCCGTATGTGTCACAACTTGAGATCCCATATAAAAAGCTATAGAACAAACACATGGTAATATAAGTATATTCCTTACTTTCTTTGTTGATTTTTTCATATACACACCTGCCATTAGATGAATTTACATTCCTTATAAAGAATTATAACATTCTATATAAAGAACAAGACCATCTAATAAAGATAGTCTTGTGAATTCCTTAAACTTTATCTTTCTTCACCAGCAGTTTGCTGCGCATCAAACGTCCACTTCAATTGAAGTTTATCGCCTTGGAATTCGTTTTGATTCTTACCATTATCAACAAATTCAAATTTCACAGTGAATTTATCAGAATTCCCTGCAGAAATACCTTTCTCATCCCAGAACCAAGCAATAAGATCATTATCTACAGCTGTAAGCGTGTCTTTCTTTAATTTATCTAACGTTGTTTCTTTTACGATTGTTTCATGTTTATCAATATTTCTCAAGAAAGTAACTTTAATATGTTTACCAAAATCTTCTTTATTGTCTCCCTTTATATCTACTACACTATAATCTGTTTGCAGTAGTACTTTTTTAATATCTAAAGAACCTTTATTCTCTAATTTAAAATCACGTTTATTTGTATCACCAGGTTTAAGATTGTCTACATTAACAATTGTCGTTGGATTTGCTACTAAATCAAGCGTACCTGCTGCAAACGTATTATTTGACACTTCTTTGTCACTAAAGTACGCAAATGTTCCTCCGCCAACTAGTGCTGCTCCAAGTACTGCTGACGCTACGCCCATTCCTAACTTCTTTTTTAATGTCATTCCAATTTCCCCCTAAGCTCTACATATATTTGTTAACCTTCAATAACTGAAGAGTATAACCACTTTATACTGATTGCCCTGCATCGGAAGACTTACTTTTCTTTTCAGAATCAATGTTACGTATTGCTCCAAAAATAGTAACCGCAGAATATCCTAACAATAAAACACCTGGAATAATTAATAACAATGCTGCCCCGGCTTTCGAATTTGCATAACTTAATAAATAACCAACATACGGAACAGTAATATCCGCATATTTCCCAATTACATTTTCAGCAAGAACCGGGTTTAAATCAGGTCCATTATTATTGTCCCCTTTTGTTTCATAGGCCACTTTTCCATTTATATTTTTCACATCAATAATGCGGTGAGTCACAATCTTGTTATCTTTCTCTTTAAACGTAATAACATCGCCTTTTTTATACTTTGAACCATCTTTTGTCGGTTCAATTGCAATAACAGATCCTGTTAAAAACGTAGGTTCCATCGACCCTGATAATACCGCCTTGAATTGGTATCCCATCACCGTTGGATCACTGCCACTCGCCTTTGACGAAATAACAACAAACGCTAAAACAACCATAATCGTAAACAAAACAAAAGAAATGATATTACTAATCACTTTCCATACTAACTTCATCTGTTTCCTTCCTTTCTTTTATTTCGTCTTTATATAAGCAAATCGCAAAAAACATTCATATTCGACGTTCTTTTTAAAGAACTCACAACTATATTATAACGAATATTCAAAAAATACAATAAAAAATAGGCAAAATGAATTTGCCTATTTTCATCGCGACAACATCTTCTGTCTTTTACGATTCCAAAGAAATACCCCAATACTAAAGACAATAAGAATAGCCGCACCAATACCAGCCATTATCTCATACGAAAAAGTAGATTTTGTTATACTATTCTCTTTCGGCTTCTCAAACACAACATTTTCTTTCGAAAGAACATTAATACTTTCTATCGTTTGATCATTTTTTTTCAGATCTACAGTCCCAACCACATCACCGCGGCGAAGACCTGTTTGATATAAATTCGCCTCATCAACATGCTTTTCTTTAAAAACAGCTTGGACATTTTTAGCCTCACCTTGCTTTAATACAAGATCAACGCTTCGCTCCAACTCACCATCTACTGATTTATTCAAGTAAAGCATTTGCTTTGTCCAATTGTTCTTATCTAACACTTGCTGTTTTGCAAACTGTGGAAATGCATAATCAGCAAGCTTTCTCATATCTTCATAAATTTCTGGTTTTTGTGAAGCCATTACGACATTCACAATACGATTCCCATCTTTTTCATTCATTTGTACAAGTGTATTATGCGCCTCATTTGTAAAACCAGTTTTCCCGCCAATACAATTTGGATTTTCAAAATATTGTCCTTTATTAAAAATAGAAGCACTTTGTCTTGACGTTGTAACATTTGTTCGCTTCGTATTCATTGCCGTCATAATTTCCGGATGCTTCATCGCACCTCTTGTAATCATGGCCATATCATACGCTGTTGTATAATGATTTGGATCATGAAGCCCATTTGGCGTAACAAAATGACTATCCTTTGCACCTAACTGCACTGCCTTCTCATTCATCATCTTCGCAAAATTTTCCGGACTTCCTGCCACATGCTCCGCAATCGCGTACGCTACATCATTTGCACTCAGCACCATCAAGATCATAAGCGCCGTATCACGATCTATCGTTTCACCTTGTTGAAATTCAATTTGATAATTACTTTTCTCCTGTTCAAGAGCTTTTTGAGAAAAAGCAATTTGCTCTCCAGGCTGCACATTCTCCATCAACAAAATACTTGTTAACACTTTCGTTATACTAGCTGGAAAAGCATGCTGATGCGCATTCTTGTCATACAAAACATCACCTGTTTTCGCATCAATTGTTACCGCAAACTGCCCGAACACTTCCGGCGCTGGTACATTCTCGGCATACAACTTAACAGGCGCAAGTAAAAATAACAAACTCGCAATAATAAGAGCCGAAATTTTCTTACAATTAAACATACACTTCTCCCTTTTCTTAACTCTATATATATACGTTTTCTATTATAAAAATCAAAAGGAATACGACACTACCTTTTATTCACCGTTTTTCAGTATATCATAATTTTACAAAAAAAGACAGAAAAACAATGAATAAAAAAAGGAGGAATCACTCCTCCTTATCTTCCTCATCACTTAAAAGATCCATAAATCTTTTTTTCGCTTCCTCTTCCGTTATCTCCTCAGTTACCCCGATAAATGACCAATCCTTTGACTCTACCCACTTCAAAAACTCATTAGCAAATTCTTCTTGAGACACATCTACATCTAAAACTGCTCCATTAACAGAAATCGTTCTAAATCTCGGCACATACATTTTATAAATCCTTCTTGCCATTTACACCCCTTCATTCATATATATATTCTTATAAATATATTAATAATTCCTTTGTATAATATATTAATAAAATGGTAAAAAATGAACTCTTCATATGCCCTAAAAACTACTATTTATATTAAAAAATTCTTTCTTTTTAAGAGAAAAAAAGAGTGACTTATGTATCAATATCGTATTTATTTGCTGTGCTGTTTAATATATTCATCGTAACCAGGAACTTCACTACCATTTCCAGCTCCAGCCCTTGCACTATTAAAAACCTTAACATCCTTCACGTCTATTCCATTTATTTTAATATCAAGGTCGTGAACAATACGATGAGCATATCTTAAAGCCTCAGTATCATGATGTTTCACTGCGATATCATGCAACTTCTCAGCTCGTTCCAAATCTTCTTTCAATCCAGCCTCAGACAAAGAAGCAGCCTCCTTCAACGTAACAGCAATTAACTCAAAAGAACTTTTAGAATCTTCCCATGACGGACTATTCACATCTTCATATTTTTCATACTTCTCCCAGCCTGTTATATTATTTAAATCACTATGTATCGCTGTTATTTTGTGCGGAACATTCTTTGATAGATCCTCTTCTTTTACTTGTTCAGCCTTCTCAGCTTTACTTTCTTGTTGATCCGTTTTATAAAACAACTGGTAACCACCAAATATAACTCCCACTAAAACAAGACCTCCAACAATGAACACAATCCCCTTTTTCAACATCATGATCCCCCTATACATCCATATCCTATTGATTTCCATCATATCATATTTGCTAGAATATACCTTTTCCTAGCTTATCATGTAGAACACATATAATGAGGTAAAATGAAAAGCAACACCCTTCTGGTTTTTATTTGAAATTTTCAAATAAAAAGTCTTGTAGAGTTCCCATCATTTCATTTATAATAGAAACCATAAAATAACAAAGATGTTTATCCATCACCATTTATCATGATCCCGTAGCTCAGCAGGGAGAGCGCCACCTTGACAGGGTGGAGGTCGCTGGTTCGAACCCAGTCGGGATCATACTGAAACCCCTTGATATTCAAGGGGTTTTCTTATGTATAACAGTTTGTTGAAATGGATAAAACAGTACTTTTGGGGCAGAAATGGGGCAGAAAATTTCATTTTCTCTAATTCTACATTTTGATATGTGATACCTCATAAATAAAATAAGACGATTCACCATTCGGTAATCTCTTGTTATGAAAAAAATGGTATATTAAATTTTCTATTATCTCTCGTATAAGTAGAATCTCAAAAACATTCCTTTTTTTAGATTGTCGAAATATCTACAGATAGCAGTACTGCTTGGTATGATATCAAAAATTTATTTAGGGAATTTTCTGTGCGCGAAGCTGGGCATCGGTACATAGGTGTTAATGAATAGAAATCAAAGGAAGGGGGATTGAGTTCGTTTGTTTTGTTCACAGCTGTCTGTTTTCATTCGTTGTGTTCGTTTGTTTGTTTTGTAACTCACGCCAAAAACGACTTAAGGTTGAGTTAAGTTTGTTTTGCAGTACAACATTAAAAAAGGTGCAGTACTACAATTAGCACTACATAAAAAGGGTGCATATTGTGTGCACTAAAACAAAGTAGTATTTGAGTTTGTTTTGCAAAAGTAACGCTCAATGGCAACAATAGGAGCGTTACAATGGTAATATTACCGCTGTAAAACGCTCCGTAAACGTTCCATATTCCAATGAAGTAGTGTAACAGTACTCCGCAAAAGTACTCCAATCAGATCCATAACACATACTAAAAACATAGTAAACGTATTTACCTTATCATTCCTTATCCTCATCTCCACGAATGACAAAATTATCAAACGTGAAAATGTTATGGTGAATCTTTTTCCTAACTTTATGAGAAAGTCCTATGTCGTGAAATGCGACATACCAGGTATCTGTTTAACGGATACCTAATAGCGATATGATCTACAAGGTAACTTCACTAAAAAGAGCATAAGGAAACCGGATACCACTTTGCGGAAAAAGTGGTGAAATATGCTGTGCCTATTGGGTTTCTTAAGACCCTAAATGATATCACTTTATGACTAAAAGTATGCGTTCTGTATGCGTTTATCGGTATTTTGTATGTGTTCTGTATGTGCACGTATGCGTTGGGTATACGCTAAAAAACACTTAATAGGGTATACCTTCATACTATGAAGATCGTTTTGAAGTTGGGCGTAGTTTTGCTATAACGGTACTATTTTTTTATACATAAGAATAATGGTATGGTTGTTATGTAGTTAAATTAAGGGGGATGATGTGAATGTTAGATTTTGATATTAAAGATTTAGGTTTTACAGAAGATGATATTGCTGAAGTTTGGGGACATTTTGAATATAGACTTCAATTTGAAGATTGGGAATCAATGTTGTTATTTGAGAACAATGAAGAGATTTTTAAATATCTTTACATTGATAATCAAGATACGGAATCTATAATTGATACTTTATTAGAAATGGGTAAAATTTCAGTAGATGATCTAAAAGAAGGTCAATCTGCAATAGAGTATATGATAGAATGTGATAATTCTATCTTTAAGTTACCTGCTGGAAGATGGGTTATATTTTCTCGTGAATTATTACATAAAGAGGATCTGGCACAAATTGATTAATTTTATTTCCGACATTTTTTTCCATCAGTTAAAGTATTACTCATTTTTGAGTAAAAGAAGGGAGTCGCGTTTCACGACCCCCTTTGTTTAGGTTTGGTGTCCGTTAAAATGACACCAGGTTCATAAAGTGAAAGTACAGGTGTAGACCATAGTGAAAAGAGTAGTGAAGTTTTGTGTTTTGTATGATTTGTAAGAAAAGACGTTGATTTTACGCTAATCTCAACAAATAAAAAGTAGAATAGAAAGATTTCACTCGGTAAGTGAAAAAATACTTCACCTATAATTTCACCGCTATTTTCACTTGGTATTTCACTCATTACTTTATTTGCAGTATATGAAATTATTCATTTCTATTTTCGAAAAAAAAACAGCAAACTATTTAAAAAAGTAACTTAGCGACTGAGTAAAATGTTCACCAGTTATATTATATAAAGATACGACAATCATAAGAACAGTATATTCAACGTTTCCCACTTTTGGAATGTGTAAAACATTACTTACTTAATTTTCAATTAGATATGTTCGTTTGTAGATTCTAATGTATTTTTTATATGCCTTAATGTAGCGGCAGTTAAGCTGATTTTGTTTGTTTGGTAAATAAGTTAATATCTGATTTGCCTCTTCTGCTATTCTGTATCTGTATGTTGAATATATTTTTCAAATATGACGTTTATAAAACTTCTCTATTGGAAAAGACTTTACCAAGAAGGGAGGTTAAAAAAAATGATTACATCTCGTAAAATTAGACTTTCTATAGTCTCAGATAATCCAACAGAAGCTTACAACTTTATCCGTAAAGAAATGAGAGAACAAAATAAAGCTTTAAATATCTCCATGAATCATTTGTACTTTAATTCTATTGCAAGGCAAAAGATCTTATTAGCTGATGAAGCATATCAACAGAAATTAAATGACGCTATAAACTTACAAGAAAAGTTATTTACTGCACTAAAAGAGATTGAAGAAAAGGAACGCATTGAAGAGAGTCATAAAAAGAAACAACTCTTAAAAGAACGTTTAATTAAAACAAGAAATGCTTTCGAAAAAACAAAAGAAAAGATAAGTATTTTACGTAAAAGTAGAAGTAAAGATTTATTCCAAGAATATAACAATATAATTGGCCAAGTTGAACAAACACATCTACGGGATATCGTTTCGTCTCAGTTCAATTTACATTCAGACACGAAAGATCGACTTACAATGATTGTAAACCAAGATTTCAAAAACGATATAGCAAAAGTTTTATCTGGAGAACGCTCATTAAGAACTTATAAAAAGAACAATCCTTTATATGTAAGAGGCAGATCCATCGGTTTATACAAGGAGCATAATGAATTCTTTATAAAATGGATAAAAGGAATCAACTTCAAATGTGTTTTAGGAATAAAGAAGCAAAATAAAACCGAACTATATAAAACATTAGAATATATACTTGCTGGTGATTATAAAATATGTGATAGTTCAATGAATTTCAATCAACAAAATAAGCTCATCTTGAATTTATCATTAAAAATACCAGATAAGAAAGAACATAAGAATGTTCCCGGTCGCATTGCTGGAATTGACTTAGGTCTTAAAATACCTGCTTATTTTGCATTAAATGATGTTCCTTATATTCGAAAATCTATTGGTAAAATGGAGGATTTTTTAAAAGTTCGTACCAGTATACAACACCAAGAACAAACTTTAAAACGTGCTCTCCAATCATCAAAAGGAGGACGAGGAAGAAAAAAGAAATTGAAAGCTTCAAACCAATTTAAAGACAAAGAAAAAAACTATATCACAACCTACAATCACTTTATTAGCAAAAAAATCATTGGCTTAGCTATTCAATATGGCGTTGAACAAATTAATTTAGAATTGCTAACTTTAAAAGAAACGCAAAAGAAAGCATTATTACGTAATTGGTCATATTATCAATTACAACAATTCATTGAATATAAGGCAGAAAGAGCAGGAATCTTAATCAAATATGTAGATCCCTTTCATACTTCTCAAACATGTAGTGAATGCGGTCACCATGAAGAAGGACAAAGGGAAAAGCAAGCTACTTTTCTTTGTAAATCCTGTGGTTTTGAAGAAAATGCCGATTATAATGCAGCTCGTAATATTGCAAAGAGCACAAATTATATTACAAGGAAAGAAGAAAGCGAATATTATAAAAGAAATAATGAAATAGCGTGACCTTGAGTCAATAATATCATTGATTTCCAATGACGCTGGGGCGATTCTCCGTCCTTAGGGTGAGGATACGCAAAGTAATCACTCACCAAGGTGTTAAGCTTGTGTGTTGTGTTACCGCACAAGGGCGATACATATCATTTTTAAATAAAAATGCAGCAAACCTAAAATTCAAGATACATGCCCTAAAAGCAAGAATCCCAAGGGATTAAAGAATTTTTTTTAAGTTTTTATAAACACGATTGCAGGTTCACTGCACTTTTTGAAAACAGATACAAAAAGAACCCTTATATATCAATGTTTTTTCAACAACTAAATATGGGGTTTTAGATCTAATATGTATCGTTAGAATTTTCAACAATAGAATTAATTAAATATGTGTTCATACGTTTTAGATCTAATATGTATCGTTAGAATGCTCATAGGCGGTGATTGTATGAGTGAATTGCTTGAAGTTTTAGATCTAATATGTATCGTTAGAATTGTTGGAACAAAAAAGACACGTTAACCCTACATTATTGTCTTAGATCCAATATGTATCGTTAGAATGTCACTGAACGCAGAGCGCGTAGCTAATAGTCGAATGCTTTAGACTAATATATCATTAGAGTATACTAATCAGAAAATACCTGAAGTGTACATTATATGTTTAACCCAGTATAAGATTTATTTAAAATCATCTTAATTTAAAAAGACGTGGAAAACCCACGTCTTTCTTTGCTCATATTAATTATTATGTTCCACATATCGTTTTAAATAAAAATACCCTTGTATAAATCCATGAATAAAGTAGTCATGTGAAGATAAAGCACAATAATAATTTATCGCATCATCAAGTTCATTAACATTTAATTTGGTACTGTTCATGATCTCTTTTAATGTACTTTCATATTCTAATGTAGGCTTAGACTCGTCGAATTTTTCTCTGTTAAAAATCTGCTCTGCAACCTGCGCTAATATATCCTTCATACCTGCTTCATACATTGTTGTAGCGTATGTAAGTTCATCTTTCATAGATAGTTTTTCCTCATTAATTACATCAACCACTTTACTTAAAGATACTACGTTTGTCATTCCTATTCCCTCCGTTATTCTACAGCTGTAAAAGATTATGCTCCTGCTCCAAGCTGTATACTAATTTACTTAATTCTCAAATACTGTTTTAGAAATAGCTGCGTGCCTAATTATTAGAGTGATAAGTAAAAAACTCTGTGAACATATCTATTCCCGTCTCTCTCCTTTTAATCGTAGAAATAGCTACCATAAAAGCCAATCCTACATTAAAAATAAATTTATTTTCATAGCATCTATTCATTAGAAATTCTTTAAATACATCTTTTCCAAAGTACTCTCCATGATTCTTTGCAACATGCTCTAATGTATTTTTATATGTCCAAGTTCCATCCTCTACATAGTTCTTTATGGGCGGAAATAATGTAAAAAACTCCTCTATACATTTAAACAGCATCAACTCGTCAACTTTATTTATGACCATTAACACCAACTCTGGATTGGTTCTTGCAAATTCTGTAGGAAATCCATCTAATATACGACCTAACTTAATTAATAAGTTATAAGGATTGTTTACTCTCTTTTCAGTTAAATCAACAGCTAAAGATTTCAACATTTTTATTTTTTTATCAATAAGCATTAAATTCCCTCCTTACTAAAAAACTGTTAACATTTTATTTCTTCCTTTTTATAAAATCTAAGTAGCCTTTTGTTTTCATTAATACATAGTCAAATGTGGCTGCCTTGGCGATTATTTTTACGCTTGAAGGTTGTTTATCAGTATTCCAGTGCGATTCCCTCCAAGCTGCCCAGAAACCGTTTATATAATCGATATACACGCAGCTTGTCTTACTTAAGGTTAATGTGTAGAGTGTTCCGCTCAGTGCTACCATGTAACCTGCTGCCTTTGCTTTTTCATCTCTTTTCTTTGTTTCATCTTGATTCGATGCAGGAGCAATTGGCATGTTTATCGTCTCCTTTATTTCTATTTACATAAAAAGTTCCCCCAGTTACCCCAATAAGCTGTATCCCTTGTGGCTGTAAGGATAGAAGTGTTCCCATCCCAAATCCCACTTGTTCCCGTTTCCCCAGTTTAATCCCCTTTTTCTTGCTAAGTGGGGAACTGGGGAAAAGCGGGATTTTACTATTTCCCACCGTAATCCCTTGCTGCTCTATGGTTCATGACCTTTCGGGGGAACTGGGGGAATATTTCTAAGATAGTATAATTTTTTCTCTTCCTAAATAAGGGCTAACAACTATTGTTTCTTTTTTACCCTCTTTAATTTTTTGAATGTAGTTTCGTTCTTCTAACTCATTTAAAATAACTTTCAACCTATCCGATTTAACTCTCTTCTTTGTGGCTTGTTGAATATCTCTATAAGGGATTTGCTCACGATCATTCTTCAAAATATGTTTGAGCACAAACTTAGCATCATCATCCGTATTGCCTTCACTTAACAAACCGAATGTGGCCATCATATGATCTATAAAGTATTTAGAAGCGTGTAATGTACTGCGAACAGTCTCTTTACTGATTTCAGTCGGAATCCTTTCACAATGTGCATGATGTGCTATATGAATAAGTGCAATGATTCTTGCTACTTGTCCAACTAACTTACCTGCCCAGGATTGAAAGTGGCCATAAGACAACTCATTCCCCTCTCTCATGAGAGTTTCCATATGAATGCGATACTTATTAAAAAGCGTTTGCGCCTCATCGCTTAATACCAAAACAACATTTTCATGCTGTAAATTTAATAACCTCTTAATCTGCTTGCTATAGAGTAGTTGTACCTCTTCTCTTATCTCTGCTGTTTCTATTTTTCGATACCCTATAAAACTTTTAGGGACTGCATATAAAAAGCGGGCCATTAAACCACGATTATAGAAATACTCCGGTAAACGCTTAATAACATCTAATTGTGCAAACAGCCCCACTGTTAAATGTGGATCGTCTACCTTTTCCGTTCTTCCTCTGCGATCTACCGTTATCTGATCTTGACTAAATCCTTTCAGATATACATCTATGTTGGTATTACTTGAATATCTGCCCTTGATTAAATCAAAGAATCCGCCTTCTGCTGATAACACTGCCATACGGCCAGCGTTATTTAGCAGAAGTGTTATAAGCTGTTCTGGTGTAACATCGTCCGTAAAGTAACGTATAGGATGAACAAACTCCGCCTTTTCCATTTCTTCAATCTTTGCATTTAATTCACCCTGTATGGCAGCTGCATCTTCTTCCGATTGTTTTTGTTTAGCTTTAACCAAGTCTTTCTTTAAATCCTCTATAAGCCGCTCTAATACATCCTTTTCATGTCTACTTTGTTCTATTGCAATTCGTCTTTTGGTATTCTCTTCATTTTCATGTTCCAGCATCGGAAACGTGAATGCCTTAAACACACTCGACTTTCGATTACTTGGTGGCATGAATGTAATCAAATATGTATTTAACGATTCATACCAACCTTTACTTGGTTCGATACTAAACTTTTTAGCCAAAGCAACTGATAAAACGGATAGCACCATCATACAAGCCATATCAATAGGTGTTTGTGTCTGCTCTGCCACACCTTCTATATAGTCCCTTAGCCATGTTGGAAACACTTCAATTGGAAATAGAGGTACTTCATATTCATCAAAGGGAATAATCTCTCCCCACACTCTTGTTGGGTCATTATTTTGTTGTGAGTTTGCTGACGTAATCTCATCCGATGTTATCTCTGCAAGATTGGTTCCTAAAATACTATTTATCTTTTCAGCACCAAGGCTCTTTCTCACTACTTCAATTGCTTTTAAATTCATTTATGATTCACTTCCCTCTAATCCCTTAAATAAGCGGTTTACTTCGTCTAAAGCTGTTATCTTCACATATTCGCTATCATCCACTAAGCAATCTAACCAATACTCTATTTGAGGTAAAAGGTGATACATTTCTCCTAATTGTTCTAACTCCTCCATCGTTTTTATAGCCTTCATTTGCATTTGAATTGCCTTAGCGAGATCATTTAGATTGTTGATTTGTTCGATAACCTTTTTATTTAGCGCCACAGCAGCTAATGTATTTTCCTTTTTTTGCTTTCTCTTCTGATCCAACTTCCGGTTCTCTTCTGCCGTTGGATTCTGTAAGCCGAAATCCTTTGCAAGAGTAGTGATTGCCTCTTTGGCATTAACACTATTCGCTAAACGGACAACGTCTATCACATCACCTACACGTCCATCATTACAGCCCGTAAAACATTTGAATGTATTTGTATTTGGATAGATTGCCATCGATGGACTACCATCAGAATGAAACGGACATCTTACACTGATACTTCTACGATTAGGGTTTGTTACTTTTACATGAGTGTATTGCTCTAAAGCTTCAACGATGGAGATATTTTCTTTTATCTGTTCAATGGATATCATTCATATCACACCTTCATCTTCAAGAACTTTTTGTTTTTATTCGAAAACAAAAAGTTTGATTTTCTAAACAAATGATACTACCGTTATATTTTATTTGTCAATTATTTTATTTACTTTATCAAACATTTTATTTTATAATTTACTCATAAAGATTACTTTTAGAAAGGATTAGTCATTATGATTAGTTACAAACCACTACTTAAATTGATGATTGATAAAAACACCAACAAAACAGTTTTAAGGAATGAACTTGGTTTTTCTTCATCTACTATGGCTAAATTAAACAAAAACGAGTATGTATCCTTATCTATCATCGATAAGCTATGTGCATACTTTAATTGCCAGCCGTCTGATCTCATTGAATATATCCCAAGCGAAAATAATGGTTAAAAAATAGCGGTTATGCTCAATTTCATGAGTTAACCGCCACTATTCACATAATATTCCGTATTTTATGCATGCTTTTTTAGCTATCCTTCTGTGCTATTTATGAATAAATTGTGATAGAATCAATTTGATTTGAATATTTTTTTGTTGTCCATATGAAAGTTGGCCCTTTCGTATGGATTTTTTTATTTCTATCACACTTTTCATGATTATTTATTAAACAGTGGTAAATTACGCATGATCTTAGCACGCTTTAATATTTCAGCTGCTCTTTTCTCCAATTTACTCACAGCTTCTTCTTTCTCTTCATTTGTCTTTGGATGATAATATCCACTTCTTCCAATATGATTACTTGAACCTATTAGATAGCCATGTTTTTCTATTAATCTTCTTACAATAGTCCTAATCTCTTCATCACTTCCACCAATCACGGAAATAATCTCTTTAACAGTAATTGCGTTTTCCTTTCCTTGGCCAATGAGTGATAATATTTTATTCTCTCGCTCTGTTAATGTAGTTTTACTATTATCCATATTCAGATCGCCTTCCTTTCTCGTCATTTCCGCCACTTTTAAACTCAATAATGTTTCTTGTTCATTTACTACTGTTAATTGATCTGTCATTTTCATTCTCCCTTTCATAGATTTGTAGCTTGTCCGCCTTCTAAACACTGTAATTCTTTCTTTGTCATCCAGCGATCAAGTGTTTCTTTCCTAAATAGCTTTCTCCTACCAATACGAACACACGGTAACGAGCCATAGATACTTTCTTTATAGACTAAATCTAAAGATATGCCTAAATATGTAGCTGCTTCTTTTGCTGTAAGAGTAGATCGTTCCATTAAACCTTCTCCTTCTTAATTTCTTTTATTACCGTAATAATTCTTTGTTTACGTTCTATAGACAAATCGCTTCTTAACCAACGAATTATAGTATTCTCATGCACTCCTAATTTTTCAGCGATTACCCAATTTGGAATCTTCCCTTTCATACTTTTTATATCTTGATTCCTATTAGTCATCATTTCTATCTCCCTCCTGTTAAATAGTGGTTGTGATGTTAATGATTACATTGTAAAATAAAATTGTTACTAAATACAAAGAAAAATACCCTTTATTTCGTAACAAAAATAAATAAAAAAATATCATTTCGTAACAAATTGATTTTCTTAGGGGGAAGACTATGTTTGATATTTATAATTTAGATAAGAAATTCAGATTAGTATACGATGCTATAAGCTTTATTGACGGAAGCAATATTAAGAATGATGAAATGGTTGTAGACGAATGTATTGATCAATACGAATTATGGAAAGATTACTATGAAGATTGGCGTGAAAATCAAGGATTATCAAGAGAATTACAAGGTATAATAACTGAAATCGATATGGAACCGACATATACAAATAAAATAAAACAAACAAATATGGATA
>NZ_JBALLY010000057.1:68541-70663 GCF_036963045.1 Bacillus sp. JJ864
GGATAATATTTCTTATGAGTTTATTTCTTTAAAAACTGATGAAGACATTTTACAGTTTGCAAAAAAATACGGAATGCTTGGTCTTCTACCAGATTTTCATTTAGGCGAGCTTAATCTTCAAAGAACTCACTTTGAACCCTTTGAGCTATGGCGTTCAGAAATCAAAAAATTCACTAAAATACTGAAATTGTACAGAGCCTTGTCTACTAATAACGAAAAAACAGAAAATATAATTGAAGACAATATTATAAAGGTTTCTACCGATACAAACTTTGCTGGTTGGTATGAAATTTACTGGTATGATAACACTCCAGTAAGAAAGTCTTTTTCAGAACAAGCGTTACACCAAATGAGTATGATTGATATTGGACGTATAATACTATCTGAGAAACTACAAGAATATACAAAAGGCATAGATTTAAAAATAGATAAAATCATTAAATCTGAAAAAAATAAAATGGGATTCTATATTACCGAAAAAAGAGAAACTCGATATCTAATCACAGCCATTTATTATGACCTTTGGGATAAAATAAATTCAAACGTTCCTGTTAACATTTGTGCTAATCCAAAATGTCAGTTACCATTTATGAAAATAAAACGCCAGAAATATTGTTCTAATGCATGTAAGCAAGAAACTTATAGGCTTAGAAAAGGAGGAGAATAACTTGAAAGGTTCTCTCGAAAAGCATGGCACCAACTGGCGCATGCGCGTAACTGTTGGCTATAACGAAAAAGGTAATCCTATCAGGCGCTCGAGGATGGCTACAGCAAAGAATAAGCGTGAAGCAGAAAAAGAACTCGCTTTGTTTATTGCTGAAATAGAAGCGGGTGAGTATATAAAACCACAAAAAATGTTGTTTAAAGACTTTGTTGAGGAATGGAAAAAGAAATATGCTATCGATAACCTATCTCCTCAAACATATGAAACGTATTGCAGCCATTTAAAATTACGTATCCTACCTTCTCTTGGAAATATGAAGTTAGAAGATATAAAGCCTATGCACTTAATCACTCTTGCGGATCAACTTAAAAGTGATACTCGTAAAGATGGTAAAGAAGGTACTTTATCTCCTGCTACGATTAACTATGTAATACGTGTTATTAAAAATATTTTTAAACGTGCTCACGAATGGCAGTTGATAAGAAAAAACCCTGCTGAAAAACTTACAAAACTAAAAGACGAATATCAAATAAAAGAACCTTATGACTTAGAAGAAACAAGGCAAATTATGAGCCTTTTAGAACAAGAAGAAACAATGTATCAAATTCTATTCCAATTAGCTATTATGACAGGTTTTAGACGCGGTGAATTATTAGGCTTAGAATGGAAAGATATTAACCTTGAAGATGGAACTGTAACAGTACGACAAGCTGTATCATATGCAAATAGCCAATACTATATAAAAGAGCCGAAAACGAGAACATCAAAACGTACAATCTCTATACCTGCTTCTCTCATTGAAAAGCTAAAAAGATATAAAAATGATTGTAATGAAAAACGGTTATCCTGCGGTAATCTATGGGAAGCTGGTGAATATTTCTTTGTATTTTCTTCTTGGCATGGTAAACCGTTATATCCAAGTCATATTACAAAGAAGTGGAACAAATTCACTAAGAAACACGAACTACGGCATGTTAACTTTCATGGATTACGCCATACGTCCGCTACTCTTCTATTAGAAGCAGGAGAAAACATGAAGGTCATTTCCAGCCGTTTAGGCCATTCCAGAATTAATACAACAATTGATATTTACACCCACTCGTTGCAATCAGCTGATAAAGGGGCATCAAGTAAATTAGAATCTTTAATTACTTCCATAAAGAACACGCAAGCAAATTAGAGTGTAGTAGCCGTTACACTCTTTTTTGGTGTTTTTTGCATCCTATTTAAATTTACAATCCACCTTTAAGCCTTGTTACGACTGATTTAAACACTTCTTCTCCACGGGGCAGGATTGGGGCAGAAATGGGGCAGGACGTCGTAATTTTGTATCAGATTCAAACATTTTTAATCCTGTATAGATTTGATAAAACGCTTATATATCAAAGCTTATCGTCTACTATCTGTTATAATCATGAAAGGTTATTAACTTTGACAGGGTGGAGGTCGCTGGTTCGA
>NZ_JBALLY010000058.1:0-6997 GCF_036963045.1 Bacillus sp. JJ864
GTCACCTTTTCGTGACACCTAAAAAATTACAAATAAATACTTTAAAGTGCTATAAAAAAAGACTATATCAAATTGATACAGTCTAAAAAAATCTAGCTGGTAATTTTACTTTTTTACCATTTTGATCTTTAAGATTTTTCAAGGAATGTTGAAACAATCTCATCGTTAATTTATCAAGTTTCACTTCATTTTTTCGAGGTGCACAAATCATTATGTAAGGATTTACTACCCATGTCCTAGGACTTACAGTGCGACCATTTTCAATAATTTGCCCTGCACCTTCTGGATTAAGTAAAATTTCTTTTTTCTTTAATGAATTCATAACAGTTGATGTTTTTTGCCTTGATTTTCCTATCATTTCAGCAATTTCAGAAACAGTTGCCGCTTTTGGTAACTCAAAATCGTCCTCAATGCTCTTTCGTTTCCTTTTAAATTTATCATCTCTACAAATAATGACATTACTTCTAAATTCCAAATAAGCTTGAATTCTAAATAAAAAACTTTCTTCTGCTTGAGTTAAATAACCAATACTATTCAATAAATCTAAATTTCTATGCATTACTTGATTAAATGGTTCTCCAGCAAATGGATCTTTATTAGTTCCAACATAATGCTCTTCTCCAGTTAGTTCTTTTAGCTGTTGTAAAAGAGATTTTTTAAGTTCTTCAGCTTGATCTCTTTGTTTTCCATCTTTCTCAAAATCTCTTTTTCTAGCATTTCTATCAGCTTGATTCAAAGCTTGTCCCAATTCTTCATTCATTGTTAATTCCTCCTCTAAGTTAAGGGAATCAACAAAAATACCTATAATTTGCTATTTGATTATAAATCAAATTATGATAATCTATAATCAGATAATTGAGTTTAGGTATTTTCGTAGAATACCCTTTTAAAAGAGTCATGTTCCAGCATGGCTCTTTTTTCATTCTATCACGTTTTCAATAACCTGAAAGATGGAAACAAAGTTTCCCTAATTTTTTTATCGTTCCATGTCATATCCTCGTTGTTTACGGATTTCCCTCTTATGTTCCTGTTCAAAATGATTATTAACCCCCTTATTATCCAATTCATTTTTAACAAGCCCTCTAAACGCCTTAAATCGCTCTCCAAGAACCTTTTTCGTGTTGTGGTATAAAATCCTTACATTTTCCTTTAAATCTTTTATATGGGATTTTAACGAGCCTATTTCCTTATTTAATACACTAACTTCTCTTTGTAACTGACCTTTTTCTTGTTTCAATGTCCTATTCTCTTCCATCCAACCTTCTGCAGTCATTCGTAAACTTTGATACTCTTTCACAAAATCTGTTTTTCTCAAACGCTCATAATCCTTTTTGATAGTAACCGCTGCATTCATTTGTTTTGTTAATTCTTGATATTGTTCTGGCGATAACACATAATTTCTTGTCTGTTTCTTCGTAATTTCAGCTTTCCCAAACATTTTATCCTGTACTTCTGTTATTACTTCTTTACGCAAAAATGGAATTTTAACAGGTTCATTTGGTACTTGATCCGTAACACTATCTAATTCTTCTTGCTTTTGTTTTACTCTTTTTTCTAACTCTACATAACGCTGGCCAATCAGCTGCAGCTTTTCACTTCCACTTTCCACTTGTTGCTTCACTGTCTCTAATTCTTTGTACTTATCAACAACATCACTTTCCAAACGCTTTTTCACTATCTGTAATTCTTTTGTTTTTTCTTCAGTATCTTTCAAATGATGGTCAACAACTTGTAACTGCGTTTCTTTTTCTTGTACTTGATTTTCAACAATTGATTTTGTTTCTGCATATTCCTTATATTGACGGACTTTCATATACTTGTGAGACCCCACATTTGCCCTCTCAAAATCAGGGATATGCTCTTTTGCTAACTCCTCAATATAAGCCGTTTCTAGTGTTCTCCAATTTGCAATTAGTTCCGTTCCTTTTCCTTCTACGCCTTGTTGTTGCAAGGCTCTATCCATTCCGACACGCCTCGTTAATCCTCGACTACTTTCGAAATTCGGTACATAGTTAATATGTAAATGCGGATTTGCTTCATCATCATGTAAAACCATGTTATAGACTGCTAGATTGGGATTTCGCTCTTGAAAGGCCCCAGCATACTGTTTTAACGCTTCCTTTTTGGCTTCCCTATACATTGGGTCGTCTTTGCCTTCCCCAATCGCTACAACGAGTTCTCGTTGCTCATGCGTCTTTGTATCTTTTCTTATCTTGTCATAGTAATCCTTAATTTTGCGGTCATTCCGTTTTTGCTTTTCATTGTACTTGTCCACCGCCTCTTGAAAGACATCCCTATATACACTTCGGATGTCCTTTTGAACAAAGTAAATATTCTCGTCTAACCTGGCTGGATCTATGCCAGGATTTCCATGAATGTTTTCTCTGTTATTATGACTCAATGAACTTTGGTGAGATTGGTTAAATGAGATAGACGCCAACATAAAGTGCCACCACTTCCCCTAGATTAATTGATACCATAAGTCTAGCAAAGCGACGAAATGGAGTCAATTAACGTAACCCTATACCTATTTTGACGCTAACGCATCAAAATAGGTAGGGGTCTGCGACGCTTTCCGGCTTCGCCAAGCCATACCTAGCATGGCAAAAACCTCGGACTTTGTCCGAACCTACAAGGGGAACTCTTCCCCTTGACCCCATCAATCGAACTCCCCAACCCCTCAATCCTTGAGGGGCTCCCTCGCCGGTTGGCAGGGTCAAAAGGATACCTTTTGACAACCAACAAGAGGGTTGCATAGTGAGTCTATCAACTCCTTAATGCTCACTTCGTTCCGCTTACCGTTGACAGACACCCAGCAAGTACTTCTAACTAGAAATGAAATCTAACTTTTGTAACAAAAATTTCCAAATAGGTTCTTCTCCTATCACCACAGAAACTCTACCTATCATCCCTGTATGTAGCTCATTTAATTCCTTCGTATTAATTGTTGCTTCTAGTTCATACATATAAGCTTTAGAATCTTTATCAAAAATAGGATTTGCAGATATATAAGTTACTGTTCCCCTTTGCTTATCTGTTTTCTTTAATTTAAAGGAATATTGCACCTTATCTCCTTTTTTAATACCTTTTACTTCTTGAGCTGATAATAATATTTTTATCTTTTTCTTATTTTCCTTTGGAATAATAGAAACTATTTCTTGACCAAAATCAATCAAATCACCAGACTGTACAATAGAAGGGAATTGTACAATACCATCTTTTTGCGCCTTTATAACTGTTGTTTCACTTTGATTACGTAACCCACCTAATTCTTGCTTCTGTACAAAAATCTCTTGTTCTAAAGATTGAATCCGTTGATTTACCGAAACAATAGTATTTTCTTTATATTGATTTAATGCATACTTCTTTTGCTCTTGTTTTCTTTCTTTTGTTGTTTCAACCGTTTTTCTTTCGCTTTCCAATGTTGCTTTTCTTTGTTCTATTCTCTTTTCTACACCATTTTGTTGAAATTCTAAAGATTGAATCTTATCATCCAATAATTGCTTTTGTTCATCTAAAATATTTTCTTTTTCTTTTTGTTTTTTTATAGATTGTATTTCTTTTTGTAAATTTTCTTTTTCTACAATCAACCCTTGTAAAGCATCATCCTGTTCATTTGATATTTTATTGTTATCTAATGTTTTTATCTCGTTTTCTTTCTCACTGTGTAAAGATTGATATCCTTGTTCATATGCCTTATACTCTTCACGTATTTTTTCATCTATTTCATTTGAAAAAATTGACTTCTCAGATTGAATACTCTGTTTTAATTGTTCTAGCATTTCTTTTTGTTTCTCTAAATGTTTAACAATTTGATCTACCTGATTCTGTTTATCCGATAATTCCTGTTTTTTCAATTGAATCAAAGTATCTCCTTTTTTCACCTCATCACCCGATTTAACAGCAATAGTATCTACAATACCTACAATTTGAGATCGAGACATACTTATATCTGATTTCCCTTGTACTATTGCTGTTCCTTTACTCACAATATCTATTTTCCCAAAATACGCCCAAATCATAAATCCTAATAAATTTAAAAAAAGAAAACATAACAATCCAATAATAAAACGAGGTGGTTTTCTTTCCAGCAATTCCACACTATCTGTTAATTGATCAAAAGAATAAATTTTACTCATATTAATCACCTCGCATTGCAGAAATTTGTGACTTTATATATTCTAAATGAACTGTTTGATTCTTCCAAAGACGATAATATTCACCCTTATAAAATAATAATTCTTCATGAGAACCCCATTCTATAATATTACCTTTTTCCATTACAAAAATTTGATTTGCATGTTGAATTGTACTCAATCTATGAGCAATCATAATGACTGTTACTCCTTGTTTACCTAATTCTTGAAACATATCAGTAACCTGTTTTTCAGTTGTGGAATCTAGATTACTTGTAGCTTCATCTAGTATCAAAATATCCGGTTTTTTCAATAAAGCTCGCGCAATTGCTAAGCGTTGTCTTTGTCCACCTGATAAATTCGAAGCATTTTCTTCTAAAGAGGTTTCATATCGTAATGGCAATTCACTAATAAATTCGTGCACACATGCTTGTTTACATACTTGAATTACTTCTTCTAATGTAACTTGTCGCTCTAAACCAAAACATAAATTCTCATAAATAGAAGCACTAAAGAAAAATGATTCTTGAGATACATATGCAATTCGATCTCTTAAAGCAGTACGATTTATTTCTTTAATATGATAATCATCATAATATATATCACCTTGTTGTAATTCATAATAATGCATTAATAATTTTGAAATTGTTGTTTTACCCGATCCACTCTCACCTACAAAGGCTACTTGACTTCCTGCTTGAATAGAAAAACTTATATTACTTAAAACATCCTTACGTGTCCCATAGCGAAATGTAGCATTTAAACATTCAATTTTCCCAGATAAATATTTAGGAGAAATTTTATTACATTCTTGTTCGCTTTTTTCAGCATCCAAATCAAATATTTCATTCAATCTTTCTCCAGCAACTAATGCAGACTGCATAATAGGTTGAATTCCAATTAAATTTTCAATAGGATTTAAAAAATAAGCTAAAAGTGCATTATATGTAATCAATTCACCTATTGTCATACTTCCTTTTAATACCTGTATAGCACCAACCCAAAGAATAATTGTACCTCCAATTAACTCAAGTCCCATCTTAATAGACCCCTGTAAATTAGATAACATTCCCCTTTTAAAGACATTCCTTAATAAATTAACAAAACGACTTTCAGTTTGAAAAAACACTTCTTTTTCAGCATTATAAGATTTTACCGTTGCAATTCCATTTAAAGATTCTACTAAATATGATGTTAATTTTGCATTACTCTCCATTTCTTCACGATTTATATTTTGATATGGTTTATGAAACATAAAAATTATACATATATATAAAGGAATCAATAAAAGTGTAACTCCAAATAAAATTGGACTATGCATATATAATAAAATAGCACCTAATAAAACCATTACTGTATCAATCATTAATGTAACTGTTATCGTTGATAATGCATCTCGTATTTTACTTGCATCCATAAAACGAGAAATAATTTCCCCAACTTTTCTAGTTTCAAAAAAATTCAGAGGTAATCCTACAACATGACGATAATACCCAAGCATTAATTGAATATCTATACGTCTACTTAAATATAAAATTAAATGAGTTCGAAAATAAGAAAGTAAAACTTTAAAAATATATAGCACAATAATTCCAATTGATACAATATGCAATGTTTGAATCAATTGATTTATAACAATATCATCAATTAAAAACTTAAAATAAAACGCCCCTAATAACCCAAATAAATTAAAGAAGATAGAAGCAAAAAATAAAGGTAACAATAAATTTGTTTGTTCTTTTAATAAAGATAGAAAACGAAAAAATACTCCTTGAAATTCTTTTCCCTTCTGAAACTGTTTTCCAGGAGACATTAACACAAGAATACCTGTCCACATTTGACAAAATTCATCTATTGAATAAGTAACAAAACCTTTATCTGGATCCGCAACATAAATTTTATTATTCTTAATTTTATAAATGACTACATAATGAAGAAAACCTTCACCTACTATTACATGAGCAATTGCAGGTAATAAAACACTTTTAAGATCTTCCAAATTTGTTACCTTCACACCTTTTACTTCAAATCCTAGTCTTTCTCCAGCTTCCATTAATCCTTTTATATTAGTTCCTTGTAAATCAGTACCTGCTATACAACGGATTTTTGAAATTGATGTTGTAAAACCATAATAGTGTGAAATCATAGCTAAGCAAGCTGGTCCACAATCTTTTAAATCATGCTGTTTAAAAACCCTAAACTTCGAAAACAAAACAAAAAAGCCCCCTAAATAAAAATTACCCCTTAACTCTGAGGAATTTCAATATGAAAACCACACAGAATTAAAGGGAAAATTTATAATTAAAAATTAATTAGTCCATCCAGCAGCCAACAGCTACACCAATAGCAGCTCCACCAACAGCTCCAATACCAGTCCATCCAGCACTTTTAGTTTTTGCACCTAATTGAGCACCAGCGGCTCCAAAAGCTAATCCAGAAGCAATTATATTAGAAGCTCTTCCACCACCATCAATTGATTCCAATTCCTCTAAAGATAATACTTCTAAATTTTTTTCTACATATGTTTTCATAAAAAACACCTCATTATATTATTTTAATAGAAAGATTAATAGATTAGATTGTTATTAATTATCAAGTGCCAGGCCTACAGCATAACCAACGCCACCATAAACACCGCCAACAATACCACCAGCTACTGTTCCTAAACCTGGACAAACACTACCAACAGCTGAACCTATAGCAGCACCAGCGGTAATATCACCAAAAGCATTATAAACATGGTTACCCCAGCGACCAGCATCGATAACTTCTAATTCTTTTTTTGTTAATTCTTTCATAAATAAAAACTCCCTTATATTTAGTTTTATAAAGCTTAATATTAAATATTAAGCTTTATAAAA